>NZ_JACAPN010000052.1:2214-5639 GCF_013385665.1 Pseudomonas sp. D4002 | reverse complement strand
AGTTTTTCGCCAGCAAGCTCGCCATACTTTCCGACCGCGCAAAACAAAACCCCTGACTGCATAAGCAATCAGGGGTTCTGGAATTTAATCTTGACGATGACCTACTCTCACATGGGGAAACCCCACACTACCATCGGCGATGCATCGTTTCACTGCTGAGTTCGGGATGGGATCAGGTGGTTCCAATGCTCTATGGTCGTCAAGAAATTCGGGTACTGAGTCGTGGCCAGTTGGCCTCGCTTCAGCAAATTGGGTATGTGATAGCTTTCGGTGTTTTGCAAGATCTCGAACTTTCGGTTCGTTTCGTCTTCACACACCGCAATCTGGTCTCTTCGACGCAAATTGCTTGGGTGTTATATGGTCAAGCCTCACGGGCAATTAGTATTGGTTAGCTCAACGCCTCACAGCGCTTACACACCCAACCTATCAACGTCGTAGTCTTCGACGGCCCTTCAGGGAACTCAAGGTTCCAGTGAGATCTCATCTTGAGGCTAGTTTCCCGCTTAGATGCTTTCAGCGGTTATCTATTCCGAACATAGCTACCCGGCAATGCCACTGGCGTGACAACCGGAACACCAGAGGTTCGTCCACTCCGGTCCTCTCGTACTAGGAGCAGCCCCTCTCAAATCTCAAACGTCCACGGCAGATAGGGACCGAACTGTCTCACGACGTTCTAAACCCAGCTCGCGTACCACTTTAAATGGCGAACAGCCATACCCTTGGGACCGGCTTCAGCCCCAGGATGTGATGAGCCGACATCGAGGTGCCAAACACCGCCGTCGATATGAACTCTTGGGCGGTATCAGCCTGTTATCCCCGGAGTACCTTTTATCCGTTGAGCGATGGCCCTTCCATACAGAACCACCGGATCACTAAGACCTACTTTCGTACCTGCTCGACGTGTCTGTCTCGCAGTCAAGCGCGCTTTTGCCTTTATACTCTACGACCGATTTCCGACCGGTCTGAGCGCACCTTCGTACTCCTCCGTTACTCTTTAGGAGGAGACCGCCCCAGTCAAACTACCCACCATACACTGTCCTCGATCCGGATAACGGACCTGAGTTAGAACCTCAAAGTTGCCAGGGTGGTATTTCAAGGTTGGCTCCACGCGAACTGGCGTCCACGCTTCAAAGCCTCCCACCTATCCTACACAAGCAAATTCAAAGTCCAGTGCAAAGCTATAGTAAAGGTTCACGGGGTCTTTCCGTCTAGCCGCGGATACACTGCATCTTCACAGCGATTTCAATTTCACTGAGTCTCGGGTGGAGACAGCGCCGCCATCGTTACGCCATTCGTGCAGGTCGGAACTTACCCGACAAGGAATTTCGCTACCTTAGGACCGTTATAGTTACGGCCGCCGTTTACCGGGGCTTCGATCAAGAGCTTCGCGTTAGCTAACCCCATCAATTAACCTTCCGGCACCGGGCAGGCGTCACACCCTATACGTCCACTTTCGTGTTTGCAGAGTGCTGTGTTTTTAATAAACAGTCGCAGCGGCCTGGTATCTTCGACCGGCATGAGCTTACGGAGCAAGTCCTTCACCCTCACCGGCGCACCTTCTCCCGAAGTTACGGTGCCATTTTGCCTAGTTCCTTCACCCGAGTTCTCTCAAGCGCCTTGGTATTCTCTACCCAACCACCTGTGTCGGTTTGGGGTACGGTTCCTGGTTACCTGAAGCTTAGAAGCTTTTCTTGGAAGCATGGCATCAACCACTTCGTCATCTAAAAGATGACTCGTCATCAGCTCTCGGCCTTAGAATCCCGGATTTACCTAAGATTCCAGCCTACCACCTTAAACTTGGACAACCAACGCCAAGCTGGCCTAGCCTTCTCCGTCCCTCCATCGCAATAACCAGAAGTACAGGAATATTAACCTGTTTTCCATCGACTACGCTTTTCAGCCTCGCCTTAGGGACCGACTAACCCTGCGTCGATTAACGTTGCGCAGGAAACCTTGGTCTTTCGGCGTGGGTGTTTTTCACACCCATTATCGTTACTCATGTCAGCATTCGCACTTCTGATACCTCCAGCAAGCTTCTCAACTCACCTTCACAGGCTTACAGAACGCTCCTCTACCGCATCACCCGAAGGTGATACCCGTAGCTTCGGTGTATGGTTTGAGCCCCGTTACATCTTCCGCGCAGGCCGACTCGACTAGTGAGCTATTACGCTTTCTTTAAAGGGTGGCTGCTTCTAAGCCAACCTCCTAGCTGTCTAAGCCTTCCCACATCGTTTCCCACTTAACCATAACTTTGGGACCTTAGCTGACGGTCTGGGTTGTTTCCCTTTTCACGACGGACGTTAGCACCCGCCGTGTGTCTCCCATGCTCGGCACTTGTAGGTATTCGGAGTTTGCATCGGTTTGGTAAGTCGGGATGACCCCCTAGCCGAAACAGTGCTCTACCCCCTACAGTGATACATGAGGCGCTACCTAAATAGCTTTCGAGGAGAACCAGCTATCTCCGAGCTTGATTAGCCTTTCACTCCGATCCACAGGTCATCCGCTAACTTTTCAACGGTAGTCGGTTCGGTCCTCCAGTTAGTGTTACCCAACCTTCAACCTGCCCATGGATAGATCGCCCGGTTTCGGGTCTATTCCCAGCGACTAGACGCCCTATTAAGACTCGCTTTCGCTACGCCTCCCCTATTCGGTTAAGCTCGCCACTGAAAATAAGTCGCTGACCCATTATACAAAAGGTACGCAGTCACAGAACAAAGTCTGCTCCCACTGCTTGTACGCATACGGTTTCAGGATCTATTTCACTCCCCTCTCCGGGGTTCTTTTCGCCTTTCCCTCACGGTACTAGTTCACTATCGGTCAGTCAGTAGTATTTAGCCTTGGAGGATGGTCCCCCCATATTCAGACAAAGTTTCTCGTGCTCCGTCCTACTCGATTTCATGACTAAGAGATTTTCGCGTACAGGGCTATCACCCACTATGGCCGCACTTTCCAGAGCGTTCCGCTAATCTCAAAGCCACTTAAGGGCTAGTCCCCGTTCGCTCGCCACTACTAAGGGAATCTCGGTTGATTTCTTTTCCTCAGGGTACTTAGATGTTTCAGTTCCCCTGGTTCGCTCCATACACCTATGTATTCAGTGTAAGGTAACCATCTTATGATGGTTGGGTTCCCCCATTCAGACATCTCCGGATCAAAGTCTGTTTGCCGACTCCCCGAAGCTTTTCGCAGGCTACCACGTCTTTCATCGCCTCTGACTGCCAAGGCATCCACCGTATGCGCTTCTTCACTTGACCATATAACCCCAAGCAATCTGGTTATACTGTGAAGACGACATTCGCCGAAAATTCGCAATTACTTACAAATTTTACCTTAGCCTGATCCGTTACCAGTGAAAGTAACGTTCAGTCTATCTTTCTATCACATACCCAAATTTTTAAAGAACGATCTAATCAAAGACTAGAAATCAA
>NZ_JACAPN010000051.1:0-17626 GCF_013385665.1 Pseudomonas sp. D4002 | reverse complement strand
ACCGAGTGGTGGGGCAAAGACCTTTTGGTTACTTTTGGCTGGGCCGGCATTCCGGGCGTTTGCCAAAAGTGAGCCGCTGTAAGAGCGGAACCATAGGCGGCCGTTACCGCAGCAACGGATATGCACACCCCCACCATTTACGACCCATCCAAACCAAAAGCGACCCCCTCCGTTGACGCCCCACCCCAAACCCCTATTAAGTACTATTAATCCGCATTAATAGGATCAATCAAACACCATGCTAAGCCGCCCGCTGCGCCGCAAACGCCAGAAGCTCTCCGACGTGATCGTCGAGTCGGTCAAACGCTCCATCGTCACCGACGCCCTGAAGCCCGGCGACCGCTTGCCCACCGAACGCGAACTGATGGAAAGCTTCCAGTGCTCCAAAGGCTCCGCCCGCGAAGCCCTCAAGGCGCTGGAAGTCGAAGGCCTGGTCAACACCCGCACCGGCCCGAGCGGCGGCGCCTATCTCAACCAGGCCGGCACCGAACCCGCCAGCCGCGCCCTGCGCAACTACCTGCACTTCCAGCACCTGGACGGCCAACAGGTCTACCAGCTGCGCAAAGTCATCGAAGTCGAACTCGCCGTCTCGGTCCTGGGCCGCCTGAGCGAAGACGACTACCGCGCCCTCCAGGACAACGTCGATTTCTGCAGCGCCCCCGAAGACAGCGAAGCCGGCCAACGCGAACAACGCATCGCCGAACTCGAATTCCACAACCTGCTGGCCAAGGCCTGCCCCAACCCGCTGCTGAGCTTCATGGCGCAATTCCTCAACGACCTGCTGCGTGACCTGGTCGTGCTGAAAAAAGCCTACAAACCCAAGCGCAAGCAATTCGACGCCGCCAACCTCGACTACCACAAACAACTGCTGATCGCCTTCCGGGCCGAAGACGAAGCCACCGTACGCAGCCTGATGCACGAACACATGTGCGACGCCGAACACCACATGACCGCCCTTGAAGGTGAAGTCAGCCCGCACTTTCTGCTGGAGTTCGACCACAACCACTAAGCCGCACCCTCCACCAATAAAAGGCCTGCCCACAGGCCGTGCTCCACCGTATCGCCATTGCCACTCCTGCCAATAACTAATCCAGGGAGTCACCCCATGCAGCGTCGTACGTTGTTGAAAGCCAGTCTCACCGCAGCCGCCGCCCTCAGTCTCCCGCTGAGCGTGCGTTCTGCATTCGCCGCCGAGCCTTTTACCTTTTACGGCCTCAAGTCCATGTCTGGCGCCTTTGCCAGTTATGGCAAATTTGCCGACATGGGTTCACGCCTCGCGGTGGAACAGCATCCCGAGTTACTCGGCCGCCCGCTGGTCTACAAAGTGATCGACACCGAAGGCAACGCCGGCAAGGCCGTGCGTAAAGTCCAGGAAGCGATCCAGCAGGACGGCGCACGCTTTTTCCAGGGCTGTACCCTGTCGTCTTCGGCACTCGCGGTGGCCAAGGAAGTGAGCAAGGCCGGTGGCGTGTTCATGACCCCGGTGGGCGCCGATGAAGTCACCGGCAAGGACTGCAACAGCGCCACGTTCCGCTGGTCGGTGCCGACCTACGGCGCGATCCGCGAGACCCTCGTGCCGCTGATCAAGCTGCTGCCCGACGCCAAGCGCTGGTACACCATCACCCCGCAATACGTGTTCGGCGAAGCCCTGCTCGAAGGCGCCAAATCGGTGCTGGCCGAGCATGGCCTGGAACACGCCGGCAACAGCTACCACTCGCTGCAGGAGCAGGAGTTCTCCGGCTACCTGACCAATGCCATCGCCGCCAAACCCGACGTGCTGGTGCTGCTGAACTTCGGCAGCCAGTCGTCCAACACCCTGCGTCAGGCGGTGAACTTCGGTATCAAGGAGCGCATGAAAGTGTTGCTGGTGTGGTCCGCCGGCCTCGACCAGTTCCAGGAGCTGGGCAGTGACGTACTGGAAGGTGTGTACCTCGGCGCTCAGTACTGGCATCAGGTCGACACCCCGCTCAACCGTGACCTGGTGAAACTCACCAAGGCCAAATACGGCATCAACCCCACTTACCCGCTGGCCGCCGACTACATCAGCACCAAGGTCATGCTCGAAACCATCATCTCCACCGGCAGTTTCGACGGGCCGACCGTGGCCAAGGCCATGCAGGGCCTGAGCTACGAAGGCCCCACCGGCAAGGAGTCGATCCGCGCCGGCGACCATCAGGTGATCAAGGACTACTACCTGCTGGTGGGCAAGGCCGCAGGCGACATGGCCGACAAGGACGATCTGGCCAAGGTGCTCAGCTCCGGCCAGTCGTTCCCGCCGGTGGAAGCCACGGGCTGCGTGCTCGGCTGATCCGCTGAAAATCTACTGGTGACACAGCGCAGGGCCGCTCATGCGGCCACCTGCCGAGGGTTCCTGCATGCTTAATCTTTACCTGTTCCAGATTCTCAACGGCCTGGGCCTTGGGATGATCTACTTCCTGATCGCGGTCGGCTTGACGATCATTTTCGGCCTGCTGAACTTCGTCAACTTCGCCCACGGTGCGTTCTTTTTGCTGGGCGCCTACATCTGCTACACCGCCGTCAGCCTCACCGGCAGCTTCTGGATGGCACTGCTGATCGCGCCGCTGGTGGTGGCCGCGCTGGCCTGGGTGATCGAGCGATTATTGATCCAGCGGATTTATCACTTGCCGCACATGTTCCAGATTCTGGTGACCCTGGGGATTGCCCTGATCATCCAGGAAGCCAGCGTGATGATCTGGGGCCCGGTGGGCAAGAGTGTCGCCGTACCGGAATTGCTGCGCGGGGTGCTGGTGGTGGGCGATTTTGTCTACCCCTACTACCGCCTGTTCCTGATCGTGTTCTCCGGCCTCGTTGGCCTTGGCCTGTGGCTGCTGCTGGAACGCACGCGCTTCGGCGCCCTGGTGCGGGCCGGCAGTGAAAGCACGGAAACCGTGTCCCTGCTGGGCACCAACATTTTCCGCCTGTTCTCCATGACCTTCGCCCTCGGCGTGGCCCTCGCCGGTGTGGCCGGTGTGCTGTTCGCCCCGTTGCGCGGCGCCCAGCCCTTTGTCGGCCCGGAAATCCTCGGCGTGGCGTTCGTGGTGGTGGTGATCGGCGGCATGGGTTCCTTCAGCGGTGCACTGGTGGGCGGCCTGCTGGTCGGCGTGGTGCAAAGCCTGATGACCACACTCTGGCCCCAGGGCGCGAGCCTGATGATCTACGGCGCAATGGCCGTGGTGATCCTGGTGCGTCCTTACGGCCTATTCGGGAGAGCCTGACATGAGCGAGAAAAATCCCTTGCCGTTCGCCAAGACCCAGTCGCGCTACATGCTGCTGTTGGTGCTCGTGGTGTTGATCGGCCTGCCGTTGATTCTGCCCTCGGCGACCCTGGCCACCGAGATCCTGATCTTTGCCATGGCCGCCCTCGCCTGCAACCTGCTGCTGGGTTACACCGGGCTGCTGTCGTTCGGCCAAGGCATCTTCTTCGGGGCCGGCGCCTACTGCGCGGCGCTGTTGATGATTCACCTGCAACTGGGGCTGTTCAGCGCACTGCTGGGTGCCGCCGTCGCCGGTGGTTTCCTGGCTTTCCTGGTGGGCGCCCTGGCGATCCGTCGCACCGGCATTTACTTCGTGATGCTGACCCTAGCCTTCAGCCAGATGGCCTACTTCGTCGCCTACACCCTGAGCGACTGGACCGGCGGCGACAACGGCCTGCTCAGCGTGCCGCGCCCGGAAATCCGCATCGGTGACACCGTGCTGCTGTCGCTGACCGACGCCCGCGCGTTCTACGGGTTTGTCGCGGTGCTGTTCCTGCTGATCTTCATCGGCGCCCGCCGGGTGATCGCCTCGCCCTTCGGCAGCACGCTGATGGCGATTCGCGAAAACGAAACCCGCGCTTCGGCCATCGGCTATGACACCCGCCACTTCAAGATCCTGGTGTTCGTGTTGTCCGGCGCCGTCACCGGGATTGCCGGGGCGCTGTACGCGATGCTGCTGCACTTTGTGCCGCTGTCGAACATCGACCTGGCGATGTCCGAAAACATCCTGATCATGACCATCGTCGGCGGCACCGGCTCGCTGTTCGGCTCGTTGCTGGGCGCCGGTTCCATCGTGCTGCTGGGGGACTTCCTTTCCGATCTGTGGCCGCGCTGGCTGATGCTGCTGGGGGTGATCCTGATCCTGGTGGTGATCTTCATGCGCGGCGGTTTGTGGGGCGGTCTGTCGACCCTGTTCGACCGTGTGCGCGGCAGCCGCAAGGCCGACGTTGTGACCAAGGAGAAGCTGTCATGAGCATCCTGCTGGAAACCAAGAACCTGGAACTGGCCTACGGTGCGTTCCACGCGGTGAACGGCGTCAACCTCAAGGTGGAAGCCGGCACCATCCACACCATCATCGGCCCGAACGGCGCGGGCAAGACCAGCCTGTTCCACTGCCTGACCGGCGAACGCCAGGCCACCGCCGGAGCAATTCATTTCGACGGCAAGAACCTGATGCGCAAACCGGCCCACGGCCGCGTCGGCCTGGGCATGGCGCGCTCGTTCCAGCTCACCAGCCTGTTCCAGAACCTCAGCGTGCGCGAAAACCTGCGCCTGGCCGCCCAGGGCCGCGACGGAGCCCGCGCCCTGAACTTCTGGCGCCGGGTCGACAGCAAGCGCGAACACCTGGAAATGGCCGACCAGGTGCTGGAACGCCTGCAACTCACCGCCCGCGCCGACACCCTGGCCGGCGAGTTGTCCCACGGCCAGCAGCGGGTGCTGGAAGTCGGCATGTCGATCTGCTCCAGACCCAAGCTGCTGATGCTCGATGAACCCACCTCGGGCATGGGCATCGACGACATCCCGATCATGACCCAACTGATCAGCGACCTCGGCCGCGACCATACGGTGCTGTTGATCGAGCACAACATGAGCATCGTCATGTCCATCAGCCAACGCATTACCGTGATGAGCCACGGCCAGATCCTGGTGGAAGGCACACCGGAATTCGTGCGCGCCGACGAGCGCGTGCGCACCGCCTACCTGGGAGAAGCCGCCTGATGCTGACCGTCGACAATATCCATTCCTACTACGACAAGAGCCACGTCCTTGAAGGCGTGTCCCTGACCGTCAACCCTGGCGAACTGGTGACCCTGCTGGGGCGCAACGGTGCCGGCAAGACCACCACCCTGCGCAGCATCCTCGGGATTATCTGCCCGCGCCAGGGCCAGATTCACTTCAACGGCCAGCCGCTGGTGGGGCAGAAAATCTTCGAAATCGCCCGCCAGGGCCTGGCGCTGGTGCCGGAGAACCGCGGGATTTTCCGCCTGCTCACGGTGGAGGAAAACCTGCGCATTGCCGTGCGCAAGACCAGCCGCTGGCAGATGGAAGACGTGTACGGCATGTTCCCGCGCCTCAAGGAGCGCCGCAAAAACGCCGGCCACGCGCTGTCCGGCGGTGAGCAACAGATGCTCGCCATCGCCCGCGCGCTGCTCAACGATCCCAAGCTGCTGATCCTCGATGAGCCCACCGAAGGCCTCGCGCCGGTGATCGTCGACGAGCTGGTGAAGATCCTGCGCAAGGTCAAGGAAGACGGCCTGCCGGTGCTGCTGGTGGAACAGAACCTGATGGTCTGCGACAAGCTCGCCGACCGCCATTACGTCCTCGAACAGGGCCGCGTGGTGTACGAAGGCAGTGCCGAAGCCTTCCGCGCCGACCCGACGATCAAGAACCGTTACCTGGCCCTGAGTGCCTGACCGGAGACTGCTGATGAATAGTTTTGCGCAACCGCTCCAGAGCAACGCCCCGCTGATCAACCGCGAGCGCCTGTGGCAATCGCTGATGGACCTCGCCCGCCTCGGCGCCACACCCAAGGGCGGCGTGTGCCGCCTGGCCCTTACCGACCTCGACCGCCAGGCCCGCGACCTGTTCGTGCAATGGTGCGAAGCCGCCGGATGCAGCGTCAGCGTCGACGCCATCGGCAATATCTTTGCCCGCCGTGCCGGGCGTAATCCGGCACTGGCGCCGGTGATGACCGGCAGCCATATCGACACCCAGCCTACCGGCGGCAAATTCGACGGTTGCTACGGCGTGATGGCTGGACTGGAGGTGATCCGCACCCTCAATGATTTGAACATCGAGACCGAAGCGCCGATTGAAGTGGTGGTGTGGACCAACGAAGAAGGCTCGCGATTCCCGCCGTGCATGATGGGTTCCGGGGTGTTCGCCGGTAAGTTCGACCTGCAGGAAACCCTCGACAAACAGGACGAGCAAGGGCTGTCGGTGGGCGCTGAATTGCAGCGCATCGGCTATGCCGGTTCCCGCGCCGTGCTGGGCCATCCGGTGGGCGCCTATTTCGAGGCGCATATCGAGCAGGGTCCGGTGCTGGAAGACCAGGCCACCACCATCGGCGTGGTCATGGGCTGCCTGGGCCAGAAGTGGTTCGACCTGACGCTCACTGGCGTCGAAGCCCACGCGGGCCCGACGCCAATGCACCTGCGCAAGGACGCACTGGTAGGCGCGGCGCAAGTGGTCAGCGCGGTGAATCGCATCGCCCACGAACAACAACCCCACGCCTGCGGCACCGTCGGTTGCCTGAGCCTGCATCCCGGCTCACGCAACGTGATTCCCGGCCAGGTGCACATGACCATCGACCTGCGCCACCTGCACGCCGACAAGCTGCAAGCGATGGTCGACGAAGTGCGCCAGGTGATCGAAGCCACCGCCGAGCAACACGGCTTGAGCTTTGAGCTGACACCCACTGCCGACTTCCCGCCACTGGACTTCAACCCTGCCTGTGTCAACGCCGTGCGTGATGGCGCGAGCAGCCTGGGCCTGAGCCATATGGACATCGTCAGCGGCGCCGGGCATGACGCGATCTTCGTCGCCGAACTGGGCCCGGCCGGAATGATCTTTGTGCCGTGCGAAGGCGGCATCAGCCATAACGAAATCGAGAACGCCGCGCCGGATGACCTGGCGGCGGGCTGCGCGGTGTTGCTGCGGGCCATGGTCAACGCGGCGCAAGGAGGTAAAGCGGCATGACGGATATCGCCAACCTGACCGCAGTTGAGCTGCTGGCCCGCTATCGGGATAAAAGCCTGTCGCCGGTGGAGGTCACCGAAGACGCATTGCTGCGGATCGAACGCTACAACCCGGCGGTCAACGCCTACTGCCACGTCGACCCGGAAGGCGCCTTGAAGGCGGCGCGGGATTCGGAACAGCGCTGGCTCAAGGGCCAGCCGTGCGGGGCCCTGGACGGGGTGCCCTCCTCCATCAAGGACCTGACGCAGACCATCGGCATGCCGACGCGCAAGGGTTCGCGTACCACATCCGCCGAGGGTCGATGGGATGTGGATGCGCCCTTCTCGGCCTTCATGCGCAAGGCCGGCGCGGTATTGCTGGGCAAGACCACCACACCGGAATTCGGCTGGAAAGGCGTCACCGATAACCCGCTGTATGGCATTACCCGCAACCCGTGGGACACGCGCATGACGGCGGGCGGTTCGTCCGGTGGTGCCGGTGCGGCGGCAGCCCTGAACCTTGGCGTACTGCACCAGGGCAGCGATGCCGGCGGCTCGATCCGGATCCCCTGTGCCTTCACCGGCACCTTCGGCATCAAGCCGACCTTCGGTTATGTGCCGCAATGGCCGGCCAGTTCGATGACGATTCTGTCGCACCTGGGGCCGATGACCCGCACCGTGGAAGACTCGGTGCTGATGCTGCAAACCATCGCCCAGCCGGATGCGCGGGATGGTTTGATCGGCGCGCCCCGGACCACGCCATGGTTGCACGCCGGGGCTGATTTGAAGGGGCTGCGTATCGCCTATAGCCCGAACTTCGGTTATGTCGACGTGGACCCGCAAGTGGCCAGGGTGGTCGCCCAGGCGATAGAAGGCCTGGTGCAGCTGGGCGCGCAGGTTGAACAGATTGATCCGGGGTTCAGTGATCCGCTGGAGGTGTTCAATACTTTATGGTTTGCCGGTGCAGCACGCCTGGCCGGGCCGTTGAGCGATGCGCAGCGGCAATTGATGGACCCGGGGTTGCTGCGCATTGCCCGACTGGGCGAGCAGATCAGCCTCAGCGATTACAGCGCTGCGCTGGAAGCACGGGCAGCGCTCGTGGCGCGCATGGCGGCATTCCATGAGCATTACGATGTGCTGGTTTCGCCGATGATGCCGATCACCGCGTTCGAGGCCGGGCACAATGTGCCGCCGGGTTCGGGACTAGGGGAATGGATGGAGTGGACGCCATTTACCTATCCCTTCAACCTGACCCAGCAACCGGCGGCGTCGGTGCCGTGCGGGTTGGCGGCCAATGGGTTGCCGGTGGGGCTGCATGTGGTGGGGGCGCGGTTTGCGGATGAGCAGGTGCTGAGAGTTTGCCAGGCGTATGCCAAGGCTTTTCCAACCGAGCACCTGCAAGCCCCCAAAACCCCAACTTGAAATGCAATCAAACTGTGGGAGCGGGCTTGCTCGCGAAGGCGGTGTGTCAGTCACCGGATATCTTGACTGACACACCGCCTTCGCGAGCAAGCCCGCTCCCACATTTTTGTCCGTATTCCAATCATCAGCCCCTACAATGCCTCCTATCATCCAAGGGGGTTTCATGGACATCGAACTGGCACGCACCTTCCTCGAAATCACCCGCTGCGGCAGCCTCGCCGCGGCGGCCGAGAAACTGCACGTCACCCAGACGGCAATCACCGCCCGGGTCAAAAACCTCGAAAGCCAGCTCAACAGTACCCTGTTCGTGCGCAACCGCGCCGGTGCCCGCCTGACCCCGGACGGCGAGGCGTTCGTGGTCTACGCCAACCAGCTTGTCCAGACCTGGGAAGCCGCACGCCGCGACCTGCCATTACCCGATGGCTACCGCAACGTGCTGCACATCGGTGGCGAAGTCAGCCTGTGCAACCCGCTGATGCTCGGCTGGGCCCAGGCCTTGCGGGAACACATTCCCGGCCATGCCCTGCGCACCGAGATTCGCGAAGGCGAGTACCTGTTGCGCCAGCTGGAACTGGGGGTGCTGGACGCCGCGCTGGTGTTCCAGCCGCAATACTGGCCGGGGTTGCAGGTGGAGCAGGTGCTGGAAGAAAAACTGATCCTGGTGCAACTGGCCGCCCGGCCCGAGCCCTACGTGTATATCGACTGGGGCCAGGGCTTTCGCCAGCAGCACGACGCCGCACTGCCGGACAAGGCCCGCGCAGCCCTGAGTTTCAATCTGGGGCCACTGGCGTTGCAGTACATCCTGGAAAACGGCGGTGCCGGGTATTTCCGCACGCGGGTCGTACAGAGCTACCTCGACAGCGGTGTGATGGAACGGGTGCCCAAGGCGCCGGAGTTCAGCTTCCCGACGTACCTGGTGTATTCCCGCGAGCGCGACTCGGCGGTTTTGCAGCAGGCACTGGCCTTGCTGCGGGCGGTGGTGGAGGCCGAAAAGGATTGGTCGCAGCGCTGGGATCCGGTGATTTGAAGCCGTGCCCATGGTAGCCTCAGGTTGTTTTCTCCTGGTTCCCCCCTGCCGATGAACAAGAAAAAGTCCGTCACCATCAGCGACATCGCCAAACGGGTCAACATGACCACCATCACGGTGTCCCGGGCGCTGAGCAAACCCGACCTGGTCAAGCCCGCCACCCTGGCGCGGATTCTCGAAGTGGCGCGGGAGCTGGACTATGTGCCCAACGCCTTTGCCCGCGGGCTCAAGCGCAGTGAAAGCCTGATCATCGGCGTGATCACCGCTTCGGTCGACAACCCCTTCTACAGCGAGATGATCAAGGCGATTTCCCGCGAGGCGAAAAAGCACGGCTACACCATCATGCTGGTGGATACCGACGAACTGGAAGAACTGGAAAGCAAGGCAGTCGACACACTGCTGGGCTACCGCGTGGCGGGGATCATCCTGTCGCCGGTCTCCGACGAGCCCAGCTACCAGCCGGACTATCTGGAGCGCCTGGGTAACGGCAAGACGCCGGTGGTGCTGCTCGATCGCACGATCCACGACAGCCCGTTCAGCCGCGTGGTGCTGGACAACTATCACAGCGGCATCGAGGCGGCGCAGTACCTGGTGCGGCAAACCCCGAACCTCAAGCGCCTGCTGGTGCTGACCGGGCCCGAGCATTCGCGCATCACCATGGAACGCCTCAAGGGCCTGAAAGAAGTGCTGGCCGAGCATCCTCAGGTGCACGTTGAAGTGTGTGCCGGCGACTACACGCTGATGCCCTCCTACCTGCACACCCTCGACTATCTGGCCGAGCACTCGGCGCCGGACGCGATCATGGGCTTCAACCAGTTGATCACCCTGGGCGCGCTGCGTGCGCTGCGCATGCACAACATCCCCCACGACAGCCTGACCATCTGCGGCATCGACCGCCTGCCCTTTGCCGATATCTTCGGCGTGCCGATTGCCTGCGTGGCCCACGACGCGTCACTGGCCGGCAGCAGCGCGGTGCGGCTGCTGCTGGACCGTCTCGAAGACCCGCACAAACCGCGGGACAAGGTGGTGATCGCCGGCAAGCTGGAGAACGGCTAGCGGCTGGTGTAGCCGCCGTCGATCGGCAGGCTGACGCCGCTGATCATGCTGGCGGCATCGCTCAGCAGGAACAACACCGGCAGGGCCACTTCCGCCGTTTCGGCAAATCGCCCCAGGGGAATCGCCGCCAATGCCGGGTCGCGCTTGGCGGGCGCCGACCAGGCCATCTGTGCCATGGGCGTGAGGGTGACGGTGGGGTTGACGCTGTTGACGCGAATTCCGAAGCGGCCCCATTCGGCGCATTGCACGCGGGTGATGGCGTCCAGTGCGGCCTTGGAGGCGCAGTAGCCGAGGTGATCGTCCAGGGCTACCAGTGAGGCCTGGCTTGAGACGTTGACGATGCTGCCGGGAATCTTCGCTTCAATCATCGCCGCAGCGATACGGCTGGCGACCTGGGCCGCGGCGCGGGCGTTGACGTTCATCACCTGGTCGAAGGCTTCGGCGCTGATGGCCGCGGCGGGTTCCAGGCGGGAAATGCCGGCGCAGTTGACCAGTCCATGCATCGGCGGCAGGCCTTGCAGGGCCAGGTCCAGGGCGGCGCTGTTGGCGATGTCCAGGCACAGGGTTTCGCAACCGAGTTGGGCCAGGGCCTGAGCGTCGCGGCCCAGGGCGAAAACCTGGGCGCCGCTGGCGATCAGTTGGAGGGCAATTTCCCGGCCGATGCCGCTGCTGGCGCCGGTGACGAGGATGCGCTGCTTGGTGAAGTCAAAAATAGCGTTCATGGTTCACGATCTCTAAAACGATGGAGATCCCATGTGGGAGCGGGCTTGCTCGCGAATGCGGTGGGTCAGGCAATAAATCCGGCACTGATACACCGTATTCGCGAGCAAGCCCGCTCCCACATTTGGATCAGTGTTCGCTTAATTCAATTGCAAGCTGTGCATCACCGGTTTCAAGGCCGGATACAGCTCCAGATAGCGGGCAAACGCCCGGTCATACACCCCGACATTCCCCGCCTCCGGCTCCGCCCGCAGCTCCAACTGCACCCAACCTTTCTCCATCTCCCGATCATCCACCAACCCCACCGCATGGGCCGCCAGCAACGCCGCACCCAGCGCTGCCTCCACCTCTTGCACGATGGTGTAGACCGGGTAGTGGGTGATGTCCGCAATAATCTGCATCCACAAATCCGAGTGGCTCGCTCCGCCCACCACAATCAGCCGTGGATCAAGGGAATGCGCCCCACGGGTGCCCGCTTCGATATTGTGCCGCAGGGCAAAACTCACCCCTTCGAGCACTGCGCGGTACAGGTGGATCCGGCTGTGATAGAGGTTCAGCCCGACAAAGCTGCCGCTGGCCCGGTCATCCCACACCGGGCTGCGTTCGCCCATGAGATACGGCAGGAACAACAGCCCTTCACTGCCCGCCGGGATCTTCGCGGCGCTCTGCTCCAGCAGCCACAAACTGTCCTGGCCCGTCTCTTTCGCCTGCTGCTCCTCCGCCTGGCAGAACTGTTCGCGAAACCAGCTCACCGACGCCCCGGCGGTGATCGCACCACCGAAGATGTACAGGTCCTGATGGCCGTTATAGACGTGGGGCATGCTCACCAGGCCATGGCGCGCATCCACCTGCTGATTGAGATAACCCCAGCACATGCTGGTGCCGATCATCGCCACGTGATTGCCCGGCCGCGTCACCCCGGCCGCCAATGTGGCCATGGCCGCATCCACGCCCCCGGCCAGGATCGGCGTACCGGCCTGCAAGCCCAACCGCCGGGCCCATTCCTCCAGCAAACCACCGACCACTTCACCGGAATACAGCAAACGCTCCGGCATCATCGCCAACGGAATCCCAAGCGCCGCCAGCATCTCGGCCGACCAGCCGCGCCGGGCCACATCGTAGACGCCACCGATATTGCCGGCGCTGCTGTGGTCCACCGCCAACTCACCGGTCAGGCACCAGTTGATGTAGCTGTTGGGCGGCAGCAGGTAGCGGGTGTTGGCCCACACCTGCGGCTGGTGCTGCTTGAGCCAGAGCATCTTGGTGAAACCGTAGTAGCTGTCCACCGAGTTGCCGGTGACCGCAAACAGCCGCTCCAGCTCCACATGCTCGCGCACCCACTCCACCTGCTCGCCCGCGCGCCGGTCCATCCAGATCAGGCACGGGTGCAGCGGCGTGATCTGCGCGTCCACGGCAATCCCCGAGCCGCCGTACAGGCTGCTGATGCACAGCGCCTTGACCTGCTCTTTTGCCACGCCGGCCTTCGCCATGCACTGGGCGACGCAGGCCTCCACCGCATCCAGCCAGACCTGCGGCCACTGCTCGGCCCAGCGCACTTTCGGGGTATCCACGCGATACCCCTGGCTGTGCTGGGCGATGATCAGGCCGTCCGCATCCACCAGCAGCGCCTTGGTGCTTTGCGTGCCGATGTCCACACCCATTACGTAGTTCATGTCAGAGCACCGGCTTCAGCAGCACCTTGATCGACTTGGTCGAGTTGGCCAGCTCAAACGCTTCGGCCCAGCTGTCCAGCCCGAAGTCATGGGTCACGATGCCCTTGGACGTCACCAGGCCACGCTCGAACAAGTCGATGGCCACCGGGTAGCAATACGGCCCCAGGTGCGCACCGCGTACGTCCAGCTCCTTGCGGTCGCCGATGATCGACCAGTCGGCGCTGGTCTCGGCGCCAAACACGCTGAACTCGACAAACCGGCCGAGCTTGCGGATCAAGTCCAGGCCCTGGGTAACGCCCGCCGGTACGCCGGTGGTTTCGATGTACACGTCGCAGCCGTAGTTGTCGGTCAGGCTGTTGATGATCTCCCGGGCGTTGTCCCGGGACGGGTTGATCACCACGTCGGCACCGTACTGCTTCGCCAGTTCCAGGCGCTCGTCGACCATGTCGATCACCACCAGTTTCTTCGGCGTTTTCAGGGCGGCCACTTGCACCATGCACAGGCCCAGGGTGCCGGCACCGGCGATCACCAGCACGTCATCCAGCTGGATCTCACCGCGGTTGACGGTGTGAATCGCGCAGGACATCGGCTCGATCAGCGCCGAATCTTCCAGGGACACCGACTCCGGAATCTTGTGCACAATGGCGGTCTTCGGGATGCGCATATACTGAGCCATGCCGCCTTCGGCCACTTCACGCTGGAAGCCGAAGATGTTGTGCACCTCGCACATCCAGTACTTGCCGGACTTGCAGAAACGGCACTTGCCACATGGCACGATCTGCTCGGCGATCACCTTGTCGCCGACCTTCACCTCAAAGTGCTCCTCGGCGCCCTCGCCCGCTTCCACCACGTAGCCAAAGAACTCGTGCCCCGGCACCACCGGGGCCTTGACCCACGGGTTATCGCCGCCCCAGAACATCGCGGCGCCCGAGTGGCATTTGCAGTCACTGGCGCAGATGCCGCAGGCGGCGATGCGAATCACCAGTTCATTGACCCGCGCCTGGGGTTTGCTGATGCGTTCCAGGCGGTAGTCTTTCGGGCCGTGGCAGACGACGGCTTGCATTTGGTTGTGCTTTTCCATGATGTGCGGACCTTTCTTGAGCATGAGAGAACCCATCGCGGCCACCATGGCCGCGTGGAGATAACCGGTTTACTTGTGGCGCTGACGGCTGATGAAGATCGCCAGCAAAATGATCCCGCCCTTGATCACGCTCTGGACATAGGGCGAGACCCCGAGCATGTTCAAGCCGTTGTTCAACACCCCCAGCAGCATGGCGCCGAGCAAGGTGCCGACGATTACCCCGCGCCCACCGGCAATCGAGGCGCCGCCCAGGACCACCGCGGCAATCGCGTCGAGTTCGAACGACACCCCGGCATTCGGCTGGCCGCTCATCAAGCGTGAGGTCAGCACCAGCCCGGCAATCGCGGCGGTCAAACCGCTGATGCCATACACCAGCAATTTGAAGCGCGCCGCCCGCACGCCGGACAGGCGCACCGCTTCCTCGTTGCCGCCGATCGCGTAGATATAGCGGCCGATGCGGGTGTGTTGCAGCAGCACATAGGCCGCCAGGTACGTCACCAACATGATCAGGATCGGCACCGAAATGCCGAACAGGCTTTCGCGGCCAAAGAAGCCGAACCACTCCGGCAAACCGGAAATCGGGTAGCCATCGGTGTACATCAGGCCGAACCCGCGGGCGATGCCCATGGTCGCCAGGGTGACGATGATCGGCGGCATGTGCAGGTAGGCGACGAACAGGCCATTGCCGATGCCGAACGCCACGCCGACCAGCATCCCGGCGCCAATTGCCAGGCCCGGCGGCAAGCCTGCGACCATCAAGCCGGCGGTCAAGGTGCCGGACAACGCCATCACCGGCCCCACCGACAAATCGATGCCGCCGGTGAGAATCACGCAGGTCATGCCCACCGCGATAATCGCGTTGATCGACACCTGGCGCGCGATGTTCGACAGGTTGTTGGCCGTCAGGAAGTTATCGCTGGCGAAGATCATCACCAACGTCACCACCAGCAGCCCGACAAAGGGATAAAACGCCGGTGAGCGGATCAACCGCGCCAGGTTCAGGCGCAGCCGGCCAGGCCCCACGGCATTAATGGACGTATTCACTTGAGCCCCCTGTTGCATGGCGCATGACCTCTTGAGGATTGACGGCAGACGCTTCCAGTACCTTGACGATGGCGCCCTTGTGGAACACCGCGACGCGGTCGCACATGCCGATGACTTCCGGCAGTTCCGAGGAAATCATGATGATTGCGTAGCCCTGTTCGGTGAGGCTGCGCATCAGTGCGTAGATCTGTGCCTTGGCACCGACGTCGATGCCACGGGTGGGTTCGTCGAACACCAGCACGTCGCAGTGATGGTTGATCCAGCGGGCAATCACGACTTTCTGCTGGTTGCCGCCGCTGAGGTTGAACACCCGGCTCTCGCCGCTGGGGGCCTTGATCGACAGCTGGCGCATCAGCGCTTCAACGCTGGCGCATTCCTTGTCCTTGTCGATCAGGCCGCTGGCGTTCTGGTATTTGGGCAGGTTGTTGAGCGAGATGTTTTCGCGAATGCTGAAATCGGTGATCAGCCCTTCGGTCTTGCGGCTTTCCGGCAGCAGGCCGATGCCATGGGCCAAGGCCTGGGCCGGGTCGTCGAGGGTGATTTGTTCACCCCGCAGCCACACGTCTTTGCTCACCGACGGCAGCGCGCCTATCATGCCCAGCGCCAATTCGGTACGCCCGGAACCCACCAGGCCGGCAAAGCCGAGAATCTCGCCCTTGTGCAATTCAAAGTGGTTATGGGGGCCGTTGCGCACCAACTGGATGTCCTTGACCTCCAGCAGCAGCGGCCCGCGTGCGGCGGTGGGCTTGGGCGGAAAACTGCACTCCAGGCGCCGCCCGACCATCATTTCCACCAGGCGGTCGATATCGCTGTCGGCCACATCGGTGACGCCCACATTGCCGCCGTCGCGCAGCACGCTGATGCGGTCGCAGACCTGGAAAATTTCCTCCAGGTGGTGGGAGATAAAAATCACCGCCACACCCTGGCGCTTGAGTTCACGCATGATTTCGAACAGCAGCTCGGCTTCGCTCGGCGTGAGGGTGGCGGTGGGTTCGTCGAGCACCAGCAGCCGCGCGTCCAGGGCCAGCGCCTTGGCGATCTCGACGAATTGCTGCTCGGCCACGCTCAGGTGCCTGACCGCGCATTGCAGGTCAATACTGACACCGAGGCGCTTGAACAACGCCTCGCTCGCCTCGACCATTTCGCGCTTGCGCAACAGGCCAAAACGGTTGCTCAGCTCATGGCCGAGGAAAATATTTTCCACCGCCGTGAGGTAGGGAATCAGGCTGAATTCCTGGAACACAATGCCGATGCCGGCGGCAATCGCATCACGATACGTCGCGAACTGCCGAGCCTCGCCGTCGATCAGGATCTGCCCTTCGTCCTGGTGCTCGACCCCGCCAAGGATCTTCATCAAGGTCGATTTGCCTGCACCGTTTTCCCCGAGCAAGGCATGAATCTCGCCGCGCTGCACTTCCAGGTTAATCGCCTTGAGGGCTTGCACCCCCGGGTAGCGCTTACAGATATTTTCCAGCTTCAGAAGACTGCTCATACCGCCGACCTCATATTCAGATGGATGACCTGTGCCCCACGCCTGGCGTGGGGCCTGGGTGTTTTACCAACTGAAATCCTTGGCCTTGGCCTGGTCGATCAGGGTGATGTCCACCGGGATCGTGGCCGGTACTTGCGAGCCCCACTTCTTGGCCAGGGCGATGCCCAGGGCGAGGCGGATCTGGTCACGGGGGTATTGCGCGGAGGTGGCGATGAATTTGCTGCCGGGTTTCTGGATGGCCTTGATCGCTTCCGGTGCGCCGTCGACGCTCACCAGCTTGACATCCAGGCCACTGGCTTCGATGGCCGAGAGTGCGCCGAGGGAACCGTTGTCGTTGACGCTGAAAATGCCCTTGAGGGTGGGCTGGGCCTGCAGCATGTTTTCGGTGACGGTCAGCGCCTGGTCACGTTCCTGCTTGCCGTTCTGGATGCTCACGATCTTGATGTCCGGGTGCTTGGCCACGGCCTCCTTGCAACCGCGCACGCGCTCCAGGATCGGTACCACGGCGATGCCGTCGAGGATGGCGATATTGCCCTTGTCGCCGATGTTCTTGGCCAGGTATTCGCAGGCCTGGAAGCCGGCGTCGAAGTTCTTCGAGCCGACGAAGGAGTCCAGTGGGCCTTCGGCCTGGGCGTCGACGGCGACCACGACTACGCCGGCGGCGTGGGCGGATTTGACGGCTGATTGCACGCCGACGGAATCGGTGGGGTTGATCAGCAGGATGTCGATGCCCTTTTGCAGCATGTCTTCGACGTCGCTGACCTGTTTGGACACGTCGTGGCGGGCGTCGGTGATGATCAACTGCGCACCGATGGTCGCCCCGGCTTCCTGCAGGGCGTCTTTCATGGTGACGAAGTAAGGGTTGTTGATTTCCTGGAAGGACGCGCCGATGCGGATGGGGGCGGGTTTGGTGTCGGCCAGTGCCAGGCCAGCGGTGCCAAGATTGATGCTCAGAGCCAACAAACACAGGGTTTTCGGAAGCATTTTCATGGTGGGGATCTCTGTTTTGTTTTTATTTTTAGAGCAAATGTTATCGTTAACATTTTGTAAGAAGCTAGCAAAGAAATTGGGGGGTCGCAAGGGGTGTTTGATCGGTGGTGGCGGGTGTGGTGGACATATCCGTTGCTGCGGTAACGGCCGCTTATGGTTCCGCTCTTAC
>NZ_JACAPN010000050.1:46875-68792 GCF_013385665.1 Pseudomonas sp. D4002 | reverse complement strand
TACTAACTCCTTCTGGGCTTCGGTGACCTGAAGCAACCCGCTGTCGAAACCTACATAACTCATTGTTTACCAAGGAGTTTTCCGTTTCGACTGCGCCGGAAGTGGGGCGAATTATAGACTTCCAGAATCTGCCGTCAACCCTTAATTCAGCTTTTCTATCAATCCATCCCGACAATCACGGAATTCGTCTATATAGGAAGGAACCGTTAACTAATTGAGCAATATATTGCCCAACGCTCAACAGTTAAGCATCATAGCCACTCGGTTTCTTTCAATACGACCTCGGACGAATACCCTCAATGACCACTTCCCCGCGTAGCCTGGCTTCGACACTGTTTCCGGTCGGCCTGCTACTCATTGCCATGGCCTCTATTCAATCAGGCGCCTCACTCGCCAAAAGCATGTTCCCCATCGTGGGCGCCCAGGGCACCACCACCCTGCGCCTGATTTTCGCCAGTGTGATCATGCTGCTCCTTTTACGCCCATGGCGCGCCAAGCTGACAGCCAAGTCGTTGCAGACGGTGATCGTCTACGGGATGGCGCTGGGGGGAATGAACTTCCTCTTCTATATGTCGCTGCGCACCGTTCCGCTGGGAATTGCAGTAGCCCTCGAATTCACCGGCCCACTGGCAGTAGCCATCTACGCTTCGCGACGCGCCGTAGACTTTCTCTGGATAGCCTTGGCGATTGTCGGACTTCTGCTATTGATCCCAGTGGGCGAAGCCAGCAGCGGCATTGACCTCACAGGCGCCGCCTATGCACTCGGCGCAGGTGCGTGCTGGGCACTCTACATTCTGTTTGGCCAAAAGGCCGGCGCCGACAATGGCGTTCAGACTGCGGCCCTCGGCGTAATGATTGCAGCGTTGTTTGTTGCACCGATAGGTATCGTCCACGCGGGCGCCGCACTCCTCACACCCTCGCTGATCCCGATCGCCATTGGTGTCGCGGTTTTATCCACCGCCCTGCCCTACACCCTGGAGATGGTCGCCCTGACTCGCCTGCCAGCCCGCACGTTCGGAACCCTGATGAGTATCGAACCCGCGTTCGGCGCCCTGTCCGGGCTGTTTTTCCTTCAAGAGCACTTGTCCCTGGCGCAATGGCTGGCCATCACCTGCATTATCCTGGCCTCGGTGGGTGCAACCCTGACCATGCGTAACGAATCAAAACCACTCGTTCCAGCCGATTGATTCAGGATTTGACGTAGCTATGGCATTTGCCGCTCAATTAGGCCATGTTTAGGTCGTAACCCAGTGTCATTCATGGAGATTTTCGATAAGGACATCATGAACGCTACACTCGAGAGCGAGCAAAGCCAGCTTCGTGCACTTAAGCGAGGCGGCTATTAAGGATAGTAATGAAGCGAATTTTGATGCTGTTCATGATTGTGGCAATCGCAGGTTGTGCCGCGACCACCAAGACCGAAGTAAAACGGGGAAAGAAGGGCCTGCATATCAACTGCTCAGGCCTGTCCTCTTCCTGGGACCAGTGCTACGCCAGTGCAGCTAATTCGTGTGGCGCCAAAGGCTATAAAGTCATCGCCAAGTCGGGGGACAACGCCGAAGACCCAGGCGACTACCCGTTCGGTCTTAACCCCGCCGGCTACACAAGCCGAAGCATGATTGTCATCTGCAAGTAACTGTCGATGACCTCACAGCCTCGACAGCTGCTGGCTGAGCACCTCGTAGTTCGATGACAGGACCTGTGCCTGCACCTGCGGGTCGACCATCATCCGCGCCACCACCAGGGCGCCGATGCATTGCGACAGAATCGACCACGCCAGGGCCTCGCTGCCCAGTGTTGCTGCCCACCCCACCTGCAATCGGCAAATCCAGTCCTGCGCCTGTTGACGAACGGCCACATCAGATCGCGCAATCTCCGCCCCCAGGCTCGGCAACGCACATCCGGCTTCGGATTGCTCCACATGGGCCATGCTCAGGTAGAACTTCAAACAGCGATCCAGCCGCTCACGGCTTTGCACCCCGTCGCCATTCAATCGCTCAAGGCTGTGGCTCAATTCACGCTCGACAATCGAACTGAACAATTCATCCTTCGAAGCGAAGTGGCTATAAAACGCACCGCCACTCAAGCCAATGGCCTTCATCAAGCCATCCACCCCGACACTGGCAAAACCCTCTTTCTTCGCCAGTGCCGCACTGCTGTCCAGAAGCTTTTCCCTGGTTTGCTGCTTGTGACTAGCCGAATATCGCATCGCTTCCTCCACTGTGCTGTCAGCTTGACGCCTGCTGGATCGTAGCATAACGTTCGTTTGGCAAACGATCGTTTACTAAAGGATCTCCCATGACGAACAACAAGAAAATCGTACTGGTAGTGGGTGCCGGCGATGCCACAGGTGGTGCCATCGCCAAGCGTTTCGCCCGTGAGGGTTACGTCGCCTGCGTCACCCGGCGCAGCGCCGATAAACTGCAACCCTTGGTGGATAGCATCCACGCAGCAGGTGGCGAGGCGCATGGCTTTGCCTGCGATGCCCGCAAGGAAGAAGACGTTATCGCGCTGATCGAGCGGATTGAAACCGAGCAGGGCCCCATCGAAGCCTTCGTGTTCAACATCGGCGCCAATGTGCCGTGCAGCATCCTGGAAGAAACCGCCCGCAAGTACTTCAAGATTTGGGAGATGGCCTGTTTCTCAGGCTTCCTCAACGCGCGGGAAGTGGCCAAGCGCATGGTCACCCGTAACCGCGGCACCATCCTGTTTACCGGTGCCACGGCCGGGTTGCGTGGAGCCGCCGGCTTTGCCGCGTTCGCTGGAGCCAAACACGGGATCCGTGCACTGGCGCAAAGCATGGCTCGCGAACTGGGCCCACGGAATATCCACGTCGCCCACGTCGTCGTGGATGGCGCCATCGACACCGACTTCATCCGCGACAACTTCCCGCAAAAATACGCCCTCAAGGATCAGGACGGCATTCTCAATCCGGACCACATCGCCGATAACTATTGGTACCTGCACAGCCAGCCCCGGGACGCCTGGACCTTCGAGCTGGACCTGCGCCCCTGGAATGAACCCTGGTAAGCACGCCCCATAACAATAAACTGCGAGTATCCAGCATGAGTAAAACAGTAGAATTTTTCTTCGACCTCGGCAGCCCTGCCACCTATCTGGCCTATACCCAACTTCCAGGCCTGTGCGCTGCAACCGGCACCCAGCTGATTTACAAGCCAATGCTGCTGGGCGGGGTGTTCAAGGCCACCGGCAATGCATCACCGGCCACCGTTCCCGCCAAAGGCCGCTACATGTTCCAGGACCTGGCACGCTACGCCCAGCGCTACAACGTCCCGCTCAAGTTCAACCCGCACTTCCCCATCAATACATTGACGCTGATGCGCGCTGTCACCGGTGTCCAAATGCGCCAACCCGAGCGTTTTCAGGATTTCATCGATTGCCTGTTCCGTGCCCTTTGGGTAGAAGGCCGTCACCTGGGTGATCCTGCTGTGGTGGCTGCGGTGCTGGCTGAACACGGCTTTGATCCCGAAGCAGTCCTCGCGTTGACGAATGACGATGCCGTCAAGGCCACCCTCAAGGACAATACCGAGCACGCCATCCAGCGCGGCGTATTCGGGGCACCTACGATGTTCGTCGACGACCAGTTGTTTTTCGGCCAGGACCGCCTGGAGTTTGTCCGCGAAGCGCTGAGCTAGATTTCAATCACCAGACGCCCTTGAGCGCCGCCGGCGAGTAACTCGCAGGCGGCGTTTGCCGAGTGCAGGTCGAATTGACGCCCGTCGAGAATCGGCGTGAGCTTCCCGTCATCAATCAACTGCGCCGCCTCGGCAAGGATCTGCCCGTGGTGCTCCCGCCCCTTGCCCGTCAGCATCGGCAGCAGGGTAAACACCCCGGAGTAAGTCGCCCCGCGAAACGACAACGGCGCCAGGCTATGAGAACCCCAGCCAAGACAACTCAGCACATGCCCGTGATAAGTCCTGGCCGCCCGGAAGGATGCATCCAGCGTCGGCCCGCCCACCGTGTCATACACAATGTCAAAACCTTCGCCCGCCGTGTGCAAGGCTACATACTCCTCGACGGTGTGCTGTTGGTAGTCGATAAACGTAGCGCCCAGCCCCTCGATCAACGCCCGCTGCCTGGCTGAACCGGTCGCAAACACCTCGGCGCCAAATGCATTAGCCACTTGCACGGCGACATGTCCTACACCACCCGCACCGCCCTGAATCAGTACTTTATGCCCCGGGCCTACATGCGCACGGTCCACCAGCCCTTCCCATGCGGTGATCAGCACCAGCGGCAATGCCGCGGCTTCGCGCATGCTCAGGGTCACGGGTTTTCTCGCCAGCAAGCGCGCATCCACCACGGCAAACTCCGCCAACGAACCCTGGAGGCCGCCCACTCCCGTCGCCAGGGCGTACACCTCGTCGCCCGCCTTCCACTCGTTGATACCCGGGCCCACCGTCTCGATGATCCCCGCCAAGTCCAAGCCAATCACAGCCGGCAACGGCTGACGGGCATGGGCCGCCTCGCCTGCTCGAATTTTCCCATCCAACGGGTTGAGGCCACTGGCCTTGATCTTCACCAGCACCTCACCATCCCCAGGCGTCGGCCTTGGAATCGTTGCCAGCCGTAACGGCCCATTCGCCACATCCACCACCAGGGCGTGCATTTGAGTTGTATCAGTCATGGTCGCGATCTCGATTCATCAGGAAGTGATCACCATGATGTGCCCGGCCACTCATGCCGATAAGACGCCAAACGGCTATAGTGGCCATGCTCATTTGGCATGAATCGGTAGCCCCATGGATAAGCTCAACGCAATGGCCATTTTCGTTCGAGTGATCGAGCGCGGGAGTTTCTCTGCGGTTGCCCGGGAGATGCAGACCACTCAGCCCACTATCAGCAAAGTACTGCGTGCACTGGAGACAGAACTGGGCGGCAAGCTGATTTCCCGCAGCACCCGCAAACTCTCCCTGACAGACGAAGGCCAGCGCTACTACAGCCATTGCCGACAAATCCTCGCGGCGGTGGATGCTGCAGAACACAGCTTCCAGTCCGGCAAGGAGGCTGTCGCCGGTCCGTTACGCATTGGCTCGTCGGTGAGCTTCGGTCGCCTGCACATCGCCTCACGCCTGGCGGGATTTCTCGATCGATACCCACAGGTACAGGTTGACCTGCAACTGAGCGATCAAAATCAGGACCTGGTCAGCGAAGGCCTGGACGTTACCCTGCGCATCGGCGAGTTGCGCGACAGCGGCCTGATCGCCCGGCAGATCGGCACTACTCACCGGGTCACCCTCGCCAGTCCGGCCTATCTGGCCAAACACCCGGCGCCGCAAACACCGCAAGAGCTGGCCCGGCACAATTGCCTGCTGTTCAACCTGCTCAGCAGCCAGAACCAATGGGTCTACGAAAAGGACGGGACGCGGCACAGCGTCAAGATCAAGGGCAACGCCCAGAGCAATAACTCCGAGGCTATACGCGAGATGGTATTGGCGGGGCACGGCATTGCGCTGTCGCCCCTGTGGTTGTTCTTTGATGACCTGAAGGCCGGCCGGGTGGTCGCCTTGCTGCAGGACTACACCCCGCAGTCGCTGCCGATTCATGCCGTTTCGGCACCCAATCGCCGCCAGTCCGCCCGGGTCAAAGCGTTTATCGACTACATGGCCGATGCCCTGACCCAGGCGCCCGAACTGCAGCCCCTCAGATAGCGGCCGTACGCACCTGCAACCATTCCAGTGCCGCGCCACTGAGCAGCGGGCTCAGGCGATCAAGGACTTGCGCGTGGTAATCGTTGAACCACTGGCGTTCTTCCACCGTCAGCAACGACGGCTCCAGGCAACGGGTGTCGATCGGGCACAGCGTGAGTGTCTCGAACTTGAGGAACTCGCCAAACTCGGTCTTGCCCGCTTCACGGTTCAACACCAGGTTCTCGATGCGCACACCCCAGCGGCCCGGCCGGTAAGTGCCGGGCTCGATGGAGGTAATCATGCCTGCCTGCATTGCCGTTTGCGGTGCGGCGACGGCTTGATAGGCGATCACCTGCGGGCCTTCATGCACATTGAGGAAATAGCCGACGCCATGACCGGTACCGTGGCCGTAGTCCACACCCTCGGCCCAGATCGGCGCACGGGCGATGGAATCCAGCAGCGGCGAAAGAATGCCCTTGGGGAAATGCGCGCGAGACAAGGCAATCACACCTTTGAGCACCCGCGTGCAGTCGCGCTTCTGCTCTTCGCTTGGCGTCCCGATAGGCACCATCCGCGTGATATCGGTCGTGCCGCCCAGGTATTGGCCACCCGAGTCGATCAGCAGCAAGCCATCGCCCTCGATCAGCGCGTGTTCTTCCTCGGTCGCGTGATAGTGCGGCATCGCGCCGTTGGCGTTGAATGCGGCAATCGTATTGAAGCTCAGCGACACATAACCCGGACGACGGGTACGCGCTGCCGTCAGGTGCTCATCAATGGTCAGTTCGGTGATGCGCTCACGGCCCAACGCGCTGTCGAGCCAGGCGAAGAATTCACACAGGGCCGCGCCGTCCTGCTCCATGGCCTGGCGAATGTGCTCGGCGTCCGCCAGGCTCTTGCGCGATTTGGCCAAGGTGGTCGGGTTAAGCCCCTCGATCAGCGTGACGCCACTGCCCAGGTTTTCCAGCAAGCCGGCGGTCACCCGGGCCGGGTCGACCTGCACACTCGCGCCCGAAGGAATGTCCTTCAACGCCGCTGCGACTTCGCTGTAATCGCGCAGGGTCACGCCATCCTGTTCCAGCACCGCGCGAAGCTCGGCGTCGACTTTGCTCAGGGCCACAAACAGCGTCGCCTGCTGCTGGCCGATCAAGGCAAACGAGACAAACACCGGGTTGAACGAAACGTCGCCACCCCGCAGGTTAAAGAGCCAGGCAATGTCATCCAGGGTCGCGATGAAATGCCAGTCGGCCCCCTTTTCCGTCAAGCTGGCACGCAGGGCTGCGAGCTTCTCGCCACGGCTGACGGTGGCCTGGGGTGGCAGATGTTGATAGATCGGTTGGTTCGGCAAGGTTGGACGGTCTTGCCAGACTTCATTCAACAAGTCGATATCCGTGCGCAAGCGTGCACCACGTGCCTCCAGCTTGCTGCCCAGGGTGCGCGCCGAGGCCACGGCCATGACCGCACCATCAACGGCCACCACGCCGCCTTCCGGCGTCTGCTCCGCGAGCCATTCCAGCGGCCCGGGCTGGCCGGGTTGCAGCTTGACCAACTCGATGCCACTGCCCTTGAGCTCCTTGGTCGCCTGTTCCCAATAGCGGCTGTCTGCCCATACACCGGCAAAATCCGCAGTAACAATCAGCGTGCCCACCGACCCATGGAAACCCGACAACCACTGACGGCCCTGCCAGTAACCCGGCAGGTATTCGGACAAGTGCGGGTCCGCCGACGGCACCAACAGGGCATGAATGCCCTCGCGGCTCATCAGTTCGCGGGTGTGCGCCAGGCGCTGGGGAACCGTTCCATGGGTCAAAGGCTGTGTGCTCATCGTGTCTCCTGCTAACCACTAATAATTGTTATGGGGTCAAACGGCCCAGAAAGCCGGTGCGCTGGCCAGTGCGGCCTTGATCAGCTGTACCGCCTGATCGATATCCTGCTCGGTGGTAAACCGCCCGAGGCTCAAGCGAATGGTGCGACCTGCGCTGCGGGCATCATGGCCCAGCGCCAGAAGCACATGGGACGGTGCATTGCTCGCCGAATTGCAGGCCGAAGTGGCCGAGAAGGCAATGCCCGCGCTCAAGGCGGCGGAATTGAACTCGCCTTCGCTGAACGTCAGGCTCAGGGTGTGGGGAATGCGTTGGGTAAGGCTGCCATTGAGGCGCACCCCGGCAATTGTATTCAGCTGTTCCAGCAGGCGCTCGCGCAAGGCAACGATGGTCGCCTTTTCTTCAGCAAAGGACGCTGCCGCCAGGGCAAACGCGGTGCCCATGCCGGCAATCTGGTGAGTTGCCAGGGTGCCCGAACGCAAACCACCTTCATGGCCACCGCCGTGAATCTGCGCCAGCACTTTCTGCTGCGCACGTGGGCCGACGTACAACGCGCCGATACCCTTGGGACCATAGAGTTTGTGTGCGGAAAATGACATGAGGTCCACTGGCCATTCGGCCAGGTCAATCTCGACCTTGCCTGCGCCCTGCGCCGCATCCACGTGAAACAGCGCGCCATGCTCGCGCACGCGTGCGCCAATCGCCCGGATATCGTTAAGAGTGCCCAGCTCGTTGTTCACCAGCATCAGCGACACCAGGAAGGTGTCCTCACGCAATGCTTCGCTCACCGCCTCGACACTGATCAAACCCTCGGCGTCCGGCACCAGGTACGTCACGGCAACCCCGGCTTCCTGCAACTGGCGAGCGGTGTCGAGCGTGGCCTTGTGTTCAATCTGGCTGGTGATGATGTGCCCGCCGGCCACGCCGCGCGCCTGGGCAACGCCCTTGATGGCGAGGTTGTTGGACTCGGTGGCACCGGAGGTCCAGACAATCTGTGCCGGCTCGGCGCCGACCAACTCAGCCACCTGGCCCCGTGCCTGCTCAACCGTTTGCCGGGCCTGTTGGCCGAACGCGTGGGAACTGGACGCAGGGTTGCCGAAGTTGGCATTGAAGCCCAGACACTCAACCATCACCTGGATGACCCGCTCATCCACCGGCGTGGTGGCGGCGTAGTCGAAATACAGCGGACGTTTATTCATGACGTTAAAGACTCGCAGAGCAGGTTCCCGAGAACAACGTCTCAGGGGCCGCAATCAGGAAGGAAGATGGTTTACCTGATCCCGTGCCGTTAAAGAAAGACCACTTTATTTAAAAGTGCGTAGGAACGCTCCTGAAATTCAGCTTAACAGGCTCCGGGAAACGGATGGCAAACAAAAAGCCCGAGGTTCCTGTAGGAAACCTCGGGCTCTTCAGACCTCGCCACTGACTCAACTGGGGCGACCGTGCAGCGTCATGCTGCGCTCGGCATTCATCTCACCCCGACGGTCGAAACCGAAGGTGTTCCGTGGCTGGCCGGTCAGTTCGGCTTTCTTCTGTTGGTATTCATCAAATGACAGGCCTCGACGGCTCAGGGCTTCAAGCGCCAGTTCCTTGCTCTCCTCGGCCGAATAGCCACGCAGTTCGGGCGACGAATGCGTCGCACAACCGGCAAGGACTGAGGTGACAAGCAATACGGAAATGGCGAGAAAACGGTTCATGGCGAAGGTCCTGCGAAACGGGCTGAAGTCAATGAGTACAGGCTACTCCCGCCCCTGCACGGTGAAAAATCATCAGCCGTGATAGTCGCTATCAACCTTTGCGACACTTCTGATAGTCGCGCCTTATATTCCATGTAGGTCTATAAATATGGAAATACGTTCATTTACGGAATAAACACAACCCTCTATAAATGGCCTCAACACTCACGCCACTGTTCGCCTGGCAACTGTTGCCCAGGCAACAGTCATTCAACAAAACACCAGGCAGACAACACCACCATTTTCCAACACCTGGCACAGAGGCCACGCCAGTCAAGGGCTGCACAGCTTGGTACAGCTCTTGCTCAAGCCCTGCTACCGCTCTTGCCCTGAGCCACTGTTGAAAAAGGAACTGTTGATGACCCGTCCACTGAATGTCGTTGCCCTCTCCGGCGGAACCTGGCGTCCGTCCCGCACCCTGGTGTTGACCCAGGCGGTGCTGGCCGAACTGGCCGATCAATTGCCGATCCAGGCCACCCTGATCGAACTGGGCGACATTGCCCGGCCGCTGGGCGGCGCACTGTCGCGCCAGGAATTGCCTGCCGACGTCGAAGCGCAACTGCAGGCCATCGAACAGGCCGACTTGCTGATCGTTGCCGCGCCGGTGTATCGCGGCTCCTACCCCGGCCTGCTCAAGCACCTGTTCGACCTGGTCGACCTCAACGCCCTGATCAACACCCCGGTGTTGCTGGCGGCCACCGGCGGCAGCGAACGCCACGCCCTGGTACTCGATCACCAGTTGCGCCCGCTGTTCAGTTTCTTCCAGGCCCTGACCTTGCCCATTGGCGTGTACGCCACCGAGGCCGATTTCACCGATTACCACATAACCAGTGAGCCCTTGAAGGCCCGCATTCGCCTTGCTGCAGAACGCGCCGCGCCGTTGTTTGCCGCGCATCCCACCTCTCTGCTGAAAATCGCTTAAGGATTCGTCATGGATGTTTTCTGGTTTCTGCCTACACACGGTGACGGCCACTACCTGGGCACCACCCAGGGTGCTCGCCCGGTCACCCTCAACTATTTGAAACAAGTCGCCCAGGCCGCCGACAACCTCGGCTACCACGGCGTGCTGATCCCCACCGGCCGCTCCTGCGAAGACTCCTGGGTGATTGCCTCGGCGCTGGTGCCGTTGACCGAACGCCTGCGTTACCTGGTGGCGATTCGCCCGGGGATCATCTCGCCAACCGTCTCCGCACGCATGGCCGCCACCCTCGACCGGCTGTCCAATGGCCGCCTGTTGATCAACGTGGTGACCGGCGGCGACCCCGACGAAAACCGCGGCGACGGCAGCTTCCTCGATCACAGCGAACGCTACGAAGTGACCGACGAATTCCTCAAGATCTGGCGCCGCGTGCTGCAAGGCGAATCGGTGGATTTCGAAGGCAAACACCTGCGCGTGCAGAACGCCAAGGCACTTTACCCACCGGTGCAGAAGCCATATCCACCGCTGTACTTCGGCGGTTCCTCGGACGCTGCCCACGACCTCGCCGCCGAACAAGTCGACGTGTACCTGACCTGGGGCGAACCACCGGCCGCCGTCGCCGAGAAACTCGCCGACGTGCGTGAGCGCGCCGCCCGCCACGGGCGCACCGTCAAATTCGGGATTCGCCTGCATGTGATCGTGCGCGAAACCGAAGAAGACGCCTGGAAAGCCGCAGCGAAACTGATCGAGCACATCAGCGACGAAACCATCGCCGCCGCGCAAAAATCCTTCTCGCGCTTTGACTCCGAAGGCCAGCGGCGCATGGCCGCCCTGCACGACGGGCGCCGCGACAACCTGGAAATCGCCCCCAACCTGTGGGCCGGCGTCGGCCTGGTACGTGGCGGCGCGGGCACGGCCCTGGTGGGCAACCCTCAGCAAGTCGCCGAGCGCATCAAGGAATACGCGGACCTGGGCATCGAAAGCTTCATCTTCTCCGGCTACCCGCACCTGGAAGAGGCGTATCGCTTTGCCGAACTGGTGTTCCCGCTGCTGCCGGAACCCTACGCCAGCCTGGCCGGGCGCGGCGTCACCAACCTCACCGGACCGTTCGGCGAAATGATTGCCAACGACGTCCTGCCGGCAAAAGCCAAGGCCTGACCTGCCGTCTGCCGGGGCACGCCCCGGCACACCATGAGGAATACCGCGTGACAGCCAAACCCAACAGCGTCCTGCCCTCACCCTTGCAGACCGCCAAACTGCTGGCCGCCGAATTTGCCCTCACTGCCGTCGAACGCGACGAGCGCGGCGGCACACCGAAGACCGAACGTGACGCCCTGCGCCAAAGCGGCTTGCTGGCCCTGAGCATTCCCACCCAGTACGGCGGCCTCGGCGCCCGCTGGAGCGAAACCCTGGAGATCGTGCGCGAATTCGCCAAGGTCGACAGCTCCATCGCCCACGTCTTCGGTTTTCATCACCTGATGCTCGCCACCGTTCGCCTGTTCTCACGCCCGGAGCAATGGCAACCCTGGTTCGAACAAACCGCGCGCAAGAACTGGTTCTGGGGCAACGCCCTCAACCCGCTGGACACGCGCACGGTGGTCAAAGCCTACAACGGCTGGCGCGAATTCTCCGGCAAGAAGAGCTTTTGCTCCGGAGCCAGCGACTCGGAAATGCTGATCGCCTCGGCGGTGGATGAAAGCGCCGGCGGCAAGCTGCTGATCGCGGCCATCCCCAGCGGGCGCAGTGGCATCACCCTGCACAATGACTGGAACAACATCGGCCAGCGCCAGACCGACAGCGGCAGCGCCAGCTTCGAACGGGTACGCGTGGAAGAGTCGGAATTGCTCCTTGATCCCGGCCCGCTGAGTACGCCCTTCGCCTGCCTGCGCCCGCTGATCGCTCAACTGACCTTCACCCATATGTTCCTCGGCATCGCCGAAGGCGCGTTTGCCGAAGCCCGGAATTACACCCTGACCGAAACCCGGCCCTGGCATAAATCCACGGTGCAGGACATTCGCCAGGACCCGTACGTGCTCAACCACTACGGCGAATTCTGGGTCGCGCTGGAAGGCGTGCGCCTGCTGGTGGAACGCGCCGCCGAACTGCTGGACCAGGCCTGGGCCAAGGGTCCGAGCCTCAGTGAAAGCGAGCGCGGCGAGCTGGCCATCGCCATCGCCACGGCCAAGGTCGCCGCCACCCGCAACGGCCTGGAACTGTGCAGCCGCCTGTTCGAAGTCACCGGCGCGCGCTCCACCCACGCCTCGCTGCGCCTGGACCGGCACTGGCGCAACCTGCGCACGCAAACCTTGCACGACCCGGTGGACTACAAGCTCCACGAACTGGGGGACTGGGCGTTGAACCAGTCCCTGCCGATTCCCACGTTCTACTCCTAGAAGAGGTGCCCATGCAGCTTTTAACCTTACCGCCCTCGCCCGCTCTTGCGACCTCGATCCGCGCCACGGCCCAGGTCTTCGAAGACCCCAAATCCCAGGCGCTGCTGGCGCACATCCAGCAAGTCGCGCCCAGCGAAGCCAGCGTGTTGATCATCGGCGAAACCGGCACCGGTAAAGAGCTGGTGGCGCGCCATATCCACAACCTCAGCGCCCGGCGCAACCGGCCCTTCGTGGCCGTGAACTGCGGCGCGTTTTCCGAATCCCTGGTGGAAGCCGAGCTGTTCGGCCATGAAAAAGGCGCCTTCACCGGCGCCCTCAGTGCCAAGGCCGGCTGGTTCGAAGAGGCGGACGGCGGCACCTTGTTCCTCGATGAAATCGGTGACTTGCCGATGGCGATCCAGGTCAAGCTGCTACGGGTACTGCAGGAACGCGAAGTGGTGCGCCTGGGCTCACGCAAAAGCATTCCCATCGACGTGCGGGTATTGGCGGCCACCAACGTTCAGTTGGAGAAAGCCATCAATGCCGGGCATTTCCGCGAAGACCTGTACTACCGCCTAGACGTGGTCAGCCTAGAACTCAGCCCCCTGCGGGATCGGCCCGGTGACATCCTGCCACTGACCCGGCATTTCATCGAAGCCTACAGCCAGCGCCTGGGTTACGGCCCGATCACCATCAGCCGCGAGGCCGAGCAAAAGCTCAAAAGCTACAGCTGGCCGGGCAACATCCGCGAGCTGGAAAACGTGATCCACCACACCCTGCTGATCTGCCGCAACGGGGTGATCGAGCGCGACGACCTGCGCCTGTCGAACATGCGCATCGAGCGTCAGGACGACAGCCAGCACGGCACCGACAACAGCGCCGAAGCCCTGCTGGAACGCGCCTTTCAAAAGCTCTTCGAGGAACAGGCCGGGGCCCTGCATGAAAAGGTCGAGGATGCGCTGCTGCGCGCCGCCTACCGCTTCAGCCATTACAACCAGGTGCACACCGCCAACCTGCTGGGCCTGAGCCGCAACGTGACCCGTACCCGTTTGATCAAGATCGGCGAGCTGGCGGTGAACAAGCGACGCCCCGGCGAAAACGTACAGGGCGAGCGCATGCTGCACCTGTCAATTTAGGCGGCAGTGCAGAGCGTTGTCATGGTTGCGCTCGATGCTGCGCAGCACCTGGAACGAACCGAAGGTCACAGCCGTGGCCTGGTGGGCGCGTATCAGCGTCCAGAAATCTTCCTCACCGTGCTCAAAACACTTGAAGGCCGCTTCCCCCTCCTCGCGGGAGCGCCATTGCAGGTAGCTGAGCACCCGGCGTCCATCATCGCTGACCTGCACGCTGGCATTGATAAAGCCACCATGGCCTTGGGCCAGGCGCTCGCTTTGCGATGACAGGGCCGCTACCAACGCGGATTGCTGCTGAGGCTCGATGTGAAATTCGACCATCTGGGTAAAACTCAGACTCTTCTCTAATACCTGCATGAACATTCCCCCCTCACTGTAGGCACAATCTTGCGATTCGATGCCACGCAGGGTAAAACCTCTAGTTAAGTCAAGGTCAAGGGCTTTTTCATGGTCACCAAAGAACTCACCGTCGGCCAATTGGCAGCCCGCAGTGGCGTGGCGGTTACCGCGCTGCACTTTTATGAAACCAAGGGATTGATCAAGAGCCACCGCAACGCCGGCAACCAGCGGCGCTATCCGCGGGATGTGCTGCGCCGGGTGGTGGTGATCAAGATTGCCCAGCGTTTGGGCATTCCCCTGGCGACGATCCATGACGCGCTGCAAACCTTGCCCGATGGCCGCACGCCCAACGCTGCCGATTGGGAGCGCCTGTCTGCGCTATGGCGTGAGGACCTGGACCAGCGCATCGAAAAACTGATGTTGCTGCGGGATAAACTCAACGGCTGTATTGGCTGCGGGTGCCTGTCGCTGGAGGCGTGCCCGCTGCGCAATCACGACGACGTACTGGGTGAGCGCGGGCCTGGGGCACAACTCTTGGAGCCGTCCACATAATGGCGGGGTAAAACTCGATCAATGTGGGAGCGGGCTTGCTCGCGAAAGCGGGGTGTCAGTCGCCAGATGCAGTGGCTGATCCACCGCCCTCGCGAGCAAGCCCGCTCCCACACAAGCCCGCTCCCACATTTTGATCGCCGTCAGACTTAGAATCCCGGGGCAATCTGGCCTTTATAGCGGGTCAGGATGAACTGGCGCACTTCATCGGAGTTCAACGCCTTGGCCAGTTTCTGGATGCCAGGGTCATTGATGTTGTCCGGGCGCGCGACCAGGTACTCCACGTACAGGCTCTTGCCCTTCTCGACGATCAACGCGCTGTTGGTGTCGATCCCTGCTTCCAGGGCGTAGTTGGCAAACACGAACGCCAGGTCCACCTGGCTCACCGAGCGGGCCAGCAACGCACCTTCCAGTTCACGAATTTTCAGGTGCTTGGGGTTTTCAACGATATCCCGCGGCGTGGCCAGGGTGTTGCTCGGGTCCTTGAGCTTGATCAGGCCGGCTTCGTCCAGCAGCACCAAGGCGCGGCCAGTGTTGACCGGGTCGTTGGGGATCGACACTGTCGCGCCGTCTTTCAACTCCGAGATATTTTTGATCTTGGTCGAGTACGCGCCGAAAGGCTCGATGTGCACACCGACCACCGGCACCAGGTTGGTATTCCGGGTCTTGTTGTAGTCATCCAGGAATGGCCGGTACTGGTAGTAGTTGGCGTCGATGTTCTTCAGCGCCAGTTGCTGGTTGGGCTGGATGAAATCGGTGAAGACCTTGATTTGCAGGTCCACGCCTTCCTTGGCCAGCACCGGCTTTACGAACTCGAGGATCTCGGCGTGAGGCACGGGCGTGGCGCCGACGACCAGCGTCTCGTTGGCAAAGGCATTGAAGGAAAAGACAGCGGCCAAGATGGCCAGGGATTTTTTCATGGTTGCTCCGAAGGCATTAGTTATAGGAATCAACGGCGGCTGTAACGCGCCACCAAACGGTCACCGGTCATCTGCAGGGCCTGCACCAGCACCAACAGCAGCAACACGGTGACCACCATCACGTCGGTCTGGAAACGCTGATAGCCGTAGCGGATAGCCAGGTCGCCCAGGCCACCGCCACCGATCACCCCGGCCATGGCGGTGTAGTCCACCAGCACAATCGCGGTGACAGTGACCGCTGCCAGCAGCCCGCCCCGGGCTTCCGGCAACAACGTGTGGCGGATCACCTGCCAGGTGCTGGCGCCCATGGATTGGGTGGCCTCCACCACGCCACGGTCGACTTCGCGCAAGGCGGTTTCCACCAGCCGCGCAAAGAACGGCGTACAGCCCACCACCAACGGCGGAATGGTGCCGGCCACGCCCAGGGAGGTGCCCACCAGCAAGGTGGTCACCGGGATCAGCACAATCAGCAGGATGATGAACGGCAGCGAGCGCAGCACGTTGACCACCACCGACAGCGCCCGATACACCACTAGGGTTTCGTGCAACTGGCGCTTGCCGGTGAGGAACAACAGCACCCCCAGCGGCAACCCCAGCAGCACGGTAAAACCCAGGGCCGCGCTGAGCATGCTCAGGGTTTCCAGGCAGGCTTGGCCGATGTCGGCCCAATAGATGTTTTTAAACAGCTCGGCCATGGGTCAAGACCAATCGTGACGCGGGGGCTTGGCGCCGTTGAGCAGCCAGTTGCCCACCACGTGATACTTCCAGCGCACCGGGTCATGCAGGGTATGCACCCGTGCGTTGCGCCAGTGACGGTCGAAGTTGTGCTTCTTCAGGGTGGAACGGGTGCCGCCGAGTTCGAAGAGCTTGTTGCTGGCTTCAATGGCGATTTCAGTGGTCAGTACCTTGGCTCGCGCGACAGCCAGGGAGGCGTGGGCAACGTTGTCTTCATCGGGTGCCGGGCGCGCGGCGTCCAGGGCCTTGCCGGCCCGCTCCAGCAAGGCTTCCGCCGCTTCCAGGCGAATATCCAGCGCGCCGACCTGAATGATAGTCAACGGGTCTTCACTGGCTTTTTCCACCCCGGCATCGATCCATGGACGGGCGAATTGCCGGACGAACTGCACCGTGTCACGCAACGCGGCACGGGCGATGCCGGCATCGATGGCGGCGGTGGTCAATTGAGCGAAAGGCCCGGCCAGGGTCGGCGAATCGTAGGAACGATGGGTAGGAAACAGATTGAACGCCGGCACCTTCAAGCCTTCGGCCAGCACCGTGCCGCTGGAGGTGGTGCGTTGGCCCATGCTGTCCCAGTCGTCGACCACCACCAGGCCTGCGGTGCCGCGCGGCACGAACGCCAATTGCGCATTCTGCTGTTCATCCAGCGCCAGCACCGCCAGCCAGTGGGCATACAGCGAACCGGTGCAATAACCCTTGCGACCGTTGATCACATAGCCATCGCCTTGCCGGCGAATGGTCGCCTGGATGTCCTGGACGTTCTTGCCGCCGGTTTCCGACAGCGCATTGGCAAACCGATGCCCTTCCAGCGCCAGGCCAAAAAAGTACGCCTGCTGCTCGGGCGTGCCTTGCAGGCGGATATCTTCAAGCAGGCAGTAATGGTTCTGCGGGATTTGCCCCAGCGAAGGGTCGGCCGCCGAGATAATCGCAATCACCTGGGCCAACACCGCGTATGACACCTGGGCACCACCAAACTCGCGGGGCACGCTGATGCCCCACAGACCGCTGTTGGAATACAGGTCGACGACCTCCGCAGGCACCTGGCGGGTGCGATCGCGCTCGGCGTCCTGTTCCAGCAACACGGCAGCGACTCGGCGGGCAACGGCCAGTGCGTGGGCCTCGTCGCGGATCAACTCGGCGTGGGGCGTGTGAATCGGGTAATCGGCAGATACAGGCAGTACAGACATACAACGCTCTCGGGCGAATGGTTTGCCAGAGGCATTGCAGCTTCTGTGCCTGAGGCGCCTGGCCTTCAAACACAAGGGTTTGCTCCCGATATACGCGCGGCAAACCGCCCTTGGCGCAGCAAACTGCCGGTTTGCTGTTGCCTGGGCAACACCTCGTCGGCTGCCCGCAAGCCACGGCGCACGTGGCCTATAGTGAAAAAGCCGTCCCTCCACTACCACCATCAAGGAGAACGATATGAGCGTTAAACCCATTCCCGAGGGCTACCACAGCATCACGCCGTACCTGGGCATCGACAAAGCCGCTGAAGCCATCGAGTTCTACAAACGAGCCTTTGGTGCCACCGAAGTCATGCGCCTGGACATGCCCGACGGCAAGATCGGCCATGCCGAACTGCGCATTGGCGATTCGGCGATCATGATGGCCTCGCCCTGTGGCGAAATGTCGTTCGGCAGTCCGGGAAAAGAACACCCCAGCGTGTGCCTGCATCTCTATGTGCAAGATGTCGACCAACAGTTCGCCCAGGCCATCAAGGCCGGCGGCACGGCGATTTCAGAACCCAAGGATCAGTTTTACGGTGACCGTTCCGGGACGCTGAAAGACCCCTTCGGGCATGTGTGGTTCCTGGCCACGCGCAAGGAGGACTTGACCGAGGCGCAGGTTCGCCAGCGGGCCGAGGCGTTGTTCAAGCAAGGATGAAGTCGCCTGGGCGACGCAACCCAACGGTAGGAACTGGCTCGCCTGCGATGGCATCACCTCGGTGCGACTGATACACCGAGTTGCCTGCATCGCAGGCAAGCCAGCTCCCACCGTTGACCTGCACTGCCTGAAAGATCGGGCTTCAACACACTTCATGAACAACCCCTCCACGCTTTCCCCCTTGCCCCGGGCGCCGTGTGATTTCAGGATGCAAGCAATCATCACAAGGAGTCATTCCATGTTCGCCGGATTCCAAAAAGACCAGCGCCACGTCAACGGTGTGGACATCAGCTACCGCAAAGGCGGCGCGGGTCCCGGCCTGCTCCTGCTGCACGGGCACCCGCAGACCCACGTCATCTGGCACAAGGTCGCCGAGCAACTGGCCGAACACTTCACCGTGGTCGCCGCCGACCTGCGCGGTTATGGCGACAGCAGCAAGCCCGCCGCCATTGACCATCACACCAATTATTCAAAACGCGAAATGGCCCGCGACGGCGTCGAGCTGATGAAGGCGCTGGGCTTCGACAAGTTCTCGGTGCTGGCCCACGACCGTGGCGCCCGCGTCGCCCATCGCCTGGCTCTGGACCACCCCAAGGCCGTGCAGCGCATGGTGCTGCTGGACATCGCACCAACCCTGTCCATGTACGCCCAGACCGACGAAGCCTTTGCCCGCGCCTACTGGCACTGGTTCTTCCTGATCCGCCCGGCGCCGTTGCCCGAGAGCCTGATTGAAGGCAACCCGGAACTCTACCTGCGCAGCGTCATGGGCAGCCGCAGTGCCGGGCTCAAGCCGTTCACCGATGAAGCCTTCGCCGAATACCTGCGTTGCCTGAAACTGCCCGGCACCGCCACCGGGATCTGCGAGGACTATCGCGCCGCCGCTGGCATCGACCTTGAGCACGACCGCGCCGATATCGACAAGGGCAACCACCTGGAGTTGCCGCTGCTGGTGATGTGGGGCGCCGAAGGCACCGTCGGGCGCTGCTTCGAACCCCTCAAGGAATGGCAGAAAGTCGCGACCGACGTACGTGGCAAGGCCCTGCCGGCCGGCCACTACATCGCAGAAGAAATCCCTGAAGTGCTGCTCGGCGAAGTCCTGACCTTCCTTCGCTGAGCCTTTATGAACCGCTGACCTGACCGATCCCGCCCCGCAGGCTTGAAACAGCCTGCGACGGGATCTGCTTGCCCAAAAAACGTCTCGAGATAATAAAAATGACAATCAGAAAACTGCTGGGAACCCTGTATGTGCAGGTGATCATCGCCATTGTGCTGGGCGTGTTGATCGGCAACCACTGGCCTCAGGTGGGCATCGACCTCAAGCCGTTGGGCGACGGGTTTATCAAGCTGATCAAGATGATCATCGGCCCGATCATCGGCCCGATCATCTTCTGCACCGTGGTCTCCGGCATCACCAGCATGCACGACGTGAAGCAGGTGGGCCGCGTCGGCGGCAAGGCGCTGCTGTACTTTGAGATTGTCTCCAGCATCGCCCTGGTAATCGGCATCCTCGCCGCGCACCTGCTGCACCCCGGCGTGGGTTTCAATATCGACGTGAAGACCCTCGACACCTCCGCCATCGCCGGTTTTGTCGGCCAGGCCGAACACGGCGAAGGCGTCACCGGGTTCCTGATGCATGTGATCCCCACTACCTTCTTCGACGCCTTCTCCAAAGGCGAAATCCTCCCGGTACTGTTTGTGTCGGTGCTGTTTGGCCTCGGGCTGGTGATGATCGGCGAGAAGGGCCGGCCCCTGGTCGGCGTGATCAACCAGGCCAGCGAAGTGTTCTTCCGCATCGTCGGGATGATCAGCCGCGTCGCGCCGATCGGGGCCTTCGGGGCCATCGCCTTCACCATCGGCAAATACGGCCTGGGCTCGCTGCTGCCGCTGTTGAAACTGGTGGGCACGTTCTACGTCACCGCGTTTTTCTTCGTCGCCGTGGTGCTGGGCAGCATCGCCCGGTATGTGGGGTTCAGCATCTTCAAGCTGCTGACGTACATCAAGGCTGAACTGTTGATCGTGCTGGGCACCAGCTCCTCCGAATCTGCGCTGCCGCAACTGATCCAGAAACTTGAAAGCCTTGGCGCGTCCAAAGGCGTGGTGGGGATCGTGGTGCCCACCGGCTACACCTTCAACCTGGACGGCACCAACATCTATATGACCCTGGCGGTGCTGTTCCTGGCCCAGGCGACCAATATCGACCTGACGCTGGAGCAACAACTGACCCTGCTGGCGGTGGCGATGCTTACCTCAAAAGGCGCCGGTGCGGTGGTGGGCGCAGGTTTTGTCGCGCTGGCCGCCAGCCTCGCGGTGGTGCCGACGGTGCCGGTGGCGGCGATGGTGCTGATCCTGGGTGTGGACCGGTTCATGGCTGAATGCCGCTCACTGACCAACATCATCGGCAATGCCGTGGCGGCGCTGGTGGTGGCGGCCTGGGAAGGTGAACTGGATCGCGAGAAAATGGCGCCCATCGCCCTCAAGCACGGCCGCCATGCACGGGCCGCAGCCCAGGCGAAGATCGCCGCCGAGTAACCCTTAAACACCAATCCCCTGTGGCGAGGGAGCTTGCTCCCGCTGGGCTGCGCAGCGGCCCCAAGATCTTTGGGAGCGCTACGCACTCCAGCGGGAGCAAGCTCCCTCGCCACAGCAAGCTCCCTTGCCACAGCAAGCGCCCTCACCACAGAAACTCCTTCGCCATACCGGTGCTATTCTGGCGGTTCATGCCGCCATGCCTGTTTCTGATGAACAACAAGAAAGATACCGTGCCCCTACCTGAAGACCTGCGGGTATTCCTGACCGTGATCCGCAAGGCCGGCTTTGCTGCGGCTGCCGACGAGCTGGGTTTGTCCCCGGCCTACGTCAGCAAGCGTATCCAGATTCTCGAAACCACCCTCGCCACCCGCCTGCTGCACCGCACCAGCCGCCGTATCGCCCTGACCGAAGACGGTGAGCGCGTGCAGCGCTGGGCCGTGCGGATTCTCGAAGACTTCCAGCAGTTGTCCGACGAGCTTTCCGACGCCCACGACAGCCCGCGCGGCCACCTGCATTTGTGCAGCAGCTTCGGGTTCGGCCGTAACCATGTGGCACCGGCCTTGTCGCTATTGGCCGAACAATACCCGGACCTGGAGATTCGCCTGGACCTGTTCGACCGGGTGGTCGATATCGTCAGCGAGGGTTTCGACCTGGAGATTCGCGTGGGCGACGACATCCCCGGGCAACACATCGGTCGCCGGCTGGTGAGTAACCGGCGGGTGCTGTGTGCGGCGCCCGCCTACCTCGAACGCCGTGGTGTGCCGCAGCACTTGAGCGACCTGGAACAGCACGACTGCCTGGTGCTCAAGGAGCGCGACAACGCGTTTGGCATCTGGCACCTGGAGCGCGATGGCGTGCAGGACAGCGTGCGCGTGCGCGGGCCGTTGTCGTCGAATAACGGCGAGATCGTTTTGCAATGGGCCCTGGACGGGCGCGGCGTGTTGCTGCGTTCGATGTGGGATGTGAAGCCGCTGCTGGAGCAAGGGAAACTGGTGCAGGTGCTGCACGACTACACCCAGAGCGCCAACGTGTGGGCGGTGTACCCGACGCGGCTGGCCTACTCCGGGAAGTTGCGGGCGTGTGTGGAGTTTTTGCAGGAGCACTTCAAGGGGTTGTCGATTTAGCGTGCCGGGTTTGAGTACATATCCGTTGCTGCGGTAACGGCCGCTGACGGTTCTGCTCTTACAGCGGCCTACCGGCCGGCTTGAGTGTTGTAGAGCAAAAAGCCAAATCAAAAGCGGGCACGGTCCAAATGTGGGAGCGGGCTTGCTCGCGAAGGTCGTTAACGATGACGCGGGCATTCTGGATGAACGCGGCGCTCTCAGGTTTT
>NZ_JACAPN010000050.1:287-46825 GCF_013385665.1 Pseudomonas sp. D4002 | reverse complement strand
GGGAGGCCGCTGTGCTCTTGATTTTGATCTGACTGCCCCATTCATCCCAAGGCCGAACGCAGGCAGTGCGGAGCAGCCAACCTGCAACCACAGCCCCATCACCCGAGCCAAGGATTGGCCGCCAAATGCTCCCGCTCAAACGCCTCGATCTGCTCACTGCGCTGCAACGTCGTGCCAATAGCATCCAACCCCAACAACAACGCAGTCTTGCGCAACGTATCGATCTGGAACGCAATCACCTGCCCGTCCGCCAAAAGAATCTCCTGCGCCTCAAGGTCCACACTGATCTGCGCCTGCTCAGGCTGACTCACCATCTGCCCCAACCGCTGCAACACCGCCTCCTCCAGCGTGATCAACAACACCCCGTTACGCTGGCAGTTATCATAGAAAATCCCCGCAAAGCTGCTGCCGATCAACGCGCGGATGCCCATCTGCTTCAGGCCCCACACCGCATGCTCCCGGCTGGAACCACAGCCGAAGTTCGGCCCCACTACCATAAAGCTCGCGCCCTGCCAGGCCGGCTGGTTCAGCACAAACTGCGGGTCAGGCTCACCCGAGGGCAAAAAGCGCAAATCAAAGAACAACCCGCGGTCCAGCCCGTTGCGGTCGATGCCCTTGAGAAACTGCTTGGGCATGATCACGTCGGTGTCGATATTGGCCGCCAGCATCGGCGCCGCCTTGCCGGTGATCCGAGTGAAGGGTTGCAAGCTCATGTGCGGTCTCCAAAGTGGCGAATATCCGTCAGCCGGCCAGTGATGGCCGCAGCGGCGACCATGGCCGGGCTCATCAGGTGCGTGCGGGCACCCGCGCCCTGGCGGCCTTCGAAATTGCGGTTGGTGCTGGAAGCGCAGCGGTCGCCCGGCTCCAGCACGTCGTCGTTCATCGCCAGGCACATCGAGCAGCCCGACTGGCGCCATTCAAACCCGGCGTCGATAAAGACCGCGGCAAGGCCTTCGGCTTCGGCCTGGTCACGCACTTCGGTGGAGCCCGGCACGATCATCGCCCGCACATGGTCGGCCACGTGCTTGCCGCGCACCACGCTGGCGGCGTCGCGCAGGTCTTCGATGCGGGCGTTGGTGCAGGAGCCGATAAAGGCGTGGCTGATCACAATGTCGCTCAACGGCATGCCCGCTTCCAGGCCCATGTAGTTCAAGGCGCGGCGCATGTCCTGGCGCAGGATCAGGTCGCTGATGTCTTGCGGGTCCGGCACGCGGGCGCCGATGGGGGCGGCCTGGTCGGGGCTGGTGCCCCAGGTGACCATCGGCTCAAGGGCGCTGGCATCCAGCTGCACTTCGAGGTCGAACACCGCGTCGGCATCCGAGTGCAGTTGGCGCCAGCCCACCAGGGCGCGTTCCCACAACTCGCCCTTCGGCGCGCGTGGCTTGCCCTTGAGGTAGGCGAAGACTTTTTCGTCCGGCGCCATGAACGCTCCACGTGCGCCGGCTTCCACCGCCATGTTGCAGATGGTCATGCGCGCCTCGACGCTCAAGGCATCGATGGTCGACCCACAAAACTCAATGGCGTAGCCGGTGGCACCCGAGGCACCGATCTTGCCGATCAGCGCCATGATCACGTCCTTGGAGGTCAGCCCACGGGCCAGTTCGCCGTCCACGGTCACACGCAGGCTTTTCAGACGCTTGTAGACCAGGGTTTGCGAGGCCAGCAAATGCTCGATTTCCGAAGTGCCAATGCCAAAGCCGAACGCGCCCAAGGCCCCGTAGGTGGTGGTGTGGCTGTCGCCGGCGGCGATCACCATGCCCGGCAGGATAAAACCCTGCTCCGGGGCGATCACGTGTTCGATGCCCTGGCGCTTGTCGAGGATATCCAACAGCTCGATCCCGAAATCCCGGCAGTTTTCCGCCAGGTACGACACCTGGCGCGCGCCGCCCGCATCCGGCATGGTCGCGATGCGCTTGGGCGTGGTGGGGTTCACATGGTCGACCACCGCCAGCGCCGTACCGGGCCGCCACACACCACGGCCCGCCTCGCGCAAGCCGCTGAAAGCTTGCGGGCTGGTGTATTCATTGATCACCTGGCGGTCGATGTACAGCAGCACATGGCCCTGGTCATCCAGGCGGCACACCGTGTGGGAATCGATGTGTTTGTCGTAGAGGGTTCTGGCAGAAGTCATTATGGGGCTCGCTCAACGGTATGACCCCATCATAGGCAGCGCCCCCGCCCCATCAATCCCGCCTTGGTGATGGCTCGGAACATGTTTCGTGTTGCATGAATGCGTATCTGAAACATTTACTTTCATATCCGCCTTAGGGTTTTGTGTTTCTCATCCGTCTTAACTTAGATACAGCCGCTCGCGTCAGCAAAAGCTACGGGTGGCGTTTTCCGGGCCTTTACCGCCTCCCTCCGATCAAGACCCTCATTCACATGTCGAAGAAGTCACGCTCAAAACTCTGGTTTCTCGTGCACAGCTGGCTGGCATTGCCCATCTGGTTCTTTGTGCTGATCGTCTGCGTCACCGGCACCCTGGCGGTGGTCAGCCAGGAGATCGTCTGGCTGGCCAACCCGGACATCCGCGCCAGCAAGCCGTCGGACGATGCCGAACCGCTCACCTACGACCAGGTGATCGGCGCCATCAAGCGCGCCGAACCCCAGGTGATCGTCGAATCCCTGAGCCGCCCGGACGAATCGCACTTCGCCCTCAGCGCCGACCTCAGCTACCCCGACGGGCGCTCGCTGGAGGTCTACGTCAACCCATACACCGGGGTGATCCAGGGCATCAGCCCATCGTTCAACTTCCAGCAATTTACCCGTGCCCTGCATGGCTGGTGGCTGGTGCCTTTCACCAATGGCTACAGCTGGGGCTGGTACCTGGTCTCGCTGCTGGGCTTGCCGCTGCTGGCCTCGCTGGTCACCGGCCTCGTGGTCTACAAGCGTTTCTGGAAAGGTTTTTTCAGGCCGACCCTGCGCATTCGTCACGGTGCGCGGATTTTCTGGGGCGACTTCCACCGGTTGAGCGGCATCTGGTCGATCTGGTTTATCGCGGTGATCTCGATCACCGGCACCTGGTTCCTGATCCAGGCGATCCTGGGCGATAACCAGATCACCATTTCCAGCGAGCCGATCGTCCCGGCGATTGCCCGCGACAAAGTGCCGATGTCCGCCCCGGGCGTACCGGCGCCCATGATTCCCCTGGACGAGGCGATCAACATCGCCACCCAGCGCATTCCCGGGCTTGAGGCCAGCTTCGTGAGCCTGCCCAGCAACGCCTACAGCCACCTGCGCATCGGCGGGCGTGGCTGGTACCCGCTGATGTTCCAGACCGCGGAAATCAACCCGTACAACGGCGAAATCGCCGCCTCGCACCTGCTGTCCGACCGTTCGGCCCTGGAGTTCGTCACCGAATCCATGCGCCCGTTGCACACCGGGGACTTTGGCGGGATCTGGATCAAGCTGATCTGGGCCTTCTTCGGCCTGGTGCTGAGCATGATGGTCTTGAGCGGCTTGCTGATCTGGACCAAACGCACGGCCCTGGCCACCCTCAATGCGCTGAAACGCGAAGCCAAGGCAGCCCGTCAACCGGCGAAAACCCAGGCCTTGCAGGCTGAGACCACGGAGGCCAACCCATGAACAAGGCCATGACGGTTCAACCCCCCTCGCCCCTGCGGGCCTTCTGGCTCAAATGGCGCTTCCACATCAATATCCTGCTGTTGCTGGTGCCCCTGGGCTTCATGCCCAAGTACTTTGCCGACGCGGCACTGTTTCGCGGCGACAGCGGCCTGGGTGAACGGGAGATCGGCGAAGTACAGGTCGGCCCCTGGAGCCTGAAGCTCGCCGAGCTACGCAACGAGCCGCCGCGCCCGGACCCGGCAGGCCCGATGAAATCCTTCAACGCTGCCCTGTGTGCCACGTGCATCGACCAGGTCAAGGCGACCTACCTGCGTATCGGCAAGCCCCGCAGCCTGCGGGCGGCCGGGGTGATTTTCTTTGGCACCCCATACCGCATGGGCGCCGCGTTGCCGATCCCTGAGCGCACCCCGCTGGACGCCGAAGTGTGGATCACCATGGAAGGCTGGGACGGCGCCATGCACCAGGCCTCCATTCCCTTGAGCCAGGCATCGCCGGCCACCATCGACTGGCTGAAAAAACGAGGAGTTAAACCATGACTTTGCCGCAACTGGCCCGCACCGTTGGCGCGCTGATCCTCAGTGCCGGTTTCAGTACCGTCGCCCTGGCCCACAACCCGATGTGCGAATGCAAGGAAATCGCCGGCGAGCAGATCCAGTGCACCGGCGGTTTCTCTGATGGCAGCGGTGCCCCCGGCGTGACCCTGGATGTGATCGGCTACGACGAGACCATCCTGGTGCCAGGCAAGCTGGGAGAAGACTCGAAGCTGACCTTCAAGAAACCCTCCGCCGAGTTCTACGTGTTGTTTGATGCCGGCCCCGGCCACGTGGTGGAAATCGACCAAGCGGATATCCAGCCCCAATGAGCCGTACAACCCAAGTCGTGCGCCCGGCCGGCGCCGGGCACGAAACCCTGTATGTCCTGCTGTTGTGCCTGATCATCCTCGCCGTTGCCGGCACGGTGGTGGCCTTGCGCGGTGAAAACCAGGAGATCGCCGCCGTGCCCAGCCACCAACTGGACGCCCGCCGCGACCTCAGCGCCGCCGAGCAAGGCATCTATGCCGACCTGCGGGTGACCCTGGATGAAATCCACTTGCTGCAGGAGGAACACAGCGTCCTGCCGACGCCTGAACAGCTGGCCGAAGAGGGCTTCGCGCCCTTCGCCCAGGACGCCAGTTCGGTGAGCCGTGGCGACCACCGCTGGCAGTTGCTGGACGCGGCCTATCTGGGCCTCAGCCAGACGCCGGACCTCAGCGGTTCGCTGTTGATGCGCATCCGCGGCGCCGAGCCGGATATCTGGCTCAACCGCAGCGCCCACCTCACCGCCCCCACCGACCTCACTGACCAGGCGCTGATCAGCGCGGGCTGGCAGCAGGTAGTCGCGCAATTCGATGCCGGTGTCACCCGCCAGCATCGTCACTGAATTCACGTTGCAGCCGAGAGAAGACCATGTCTATTTCATCTCCATTATTACGTCTGGTGCTGGTCGGCCTGATCACCGTGCTGCTGGCCCCGTTCGCCAGTGCCGACCCGGCAAAGCGCCTGCGCATCGGCATCACCCTGCACCCGTATTACAGCTACGTCGCCAATATCGTCGGCGACAAGGCTGAAGTTGTCCCGCTGATCCCGGCCGGTTTCAATCCCCATGCCTACGAACCCCGCGCCGAAGACATCAAACGCATCGGCACCCTTGATGTGATCGTGCTCAACGGCGTCGGCCATGACGATTTCGCCGACCGCATGATCGCCACCAGCGAGCGCCCGGACATCCCGGTGATCGAGGCCAACGCCAACGTGCCGCTGCTGGCCGCCACCGGCAACGCTGCGCGCGGTGCGGGCAAGGTGGTCAACCCGCACACCTTCCTGTCCATCAGCGCCTCGATTGCCCAGGTGAACAACATTGCCCGGGAACTGGGCAAACTCGACCCGGACAACGCCAAGACCTACACCCAGAACGCCCGCGCCTACGGCAAGCGCCTGCGCCAGATGCGCGCCGACGCCCTGGCCAAGCTCACCAGCGCGCCCAACCCCGACCTGCGGGTGGCCACCGTGCACGCGGCATATGACTACCTGCTGCGGGAATTCGGCCTGGAAGTCACCGCCGTGGTGGAACCGGCCCACGGCATCGAGCCGAGCCCCAGCCAGTTGAAGAAAACCATCGACCAACTGCGGGAACTGGACGTGAAAGTGATCTTCTCGGAGATGGATTTCCCGTCCAGCTACGTCGACACCATCCAGCGTGAATCCGGGGTGAAGCTGTACCCGCTGTCGCATATTTCCTATGGCGACTACAGCGCGGAAAAATACGAAGTGGAAATGACCGGCAACCTCAACACCGTGGTGCGGGCGATTCAGGAGTCCGGGGCATGACGGCGGCTGAACACCTGAGTGTGGCCAGCGTTGGCCCGACCCTCGACTTCGATAACGTCGCGCTGACCCTGGGCCGTACGGTGATCCTCGATGCAGTGAGTTTCCAGGTGCAGCCCGGCAGCATCCATGCGCTGGTGGGCCCCAACGGCGGCGGCAAAAGCTCGCTGATCAAGACCCTGCTGGGGCAAACGCCGCACCAGGGCCAGTTGAGCCTGCATTGGCCGGATGCACCCGGCACCATCGGCTACGTGCCCCAGGCGCTGGAGTTCGACCGGGGCTTGCCGATGACCGTCGACGATTTCATGGCCGCGATGTGCCAGCGGCGTCCGGCGTTTCTCGGGCTGTCCAAACATTACGCCGCCGCGATTGGCGACGCACTGGAACGGGTCGGCATGCAGGACAAGCGCAAGCGGCGCATGGGTGCGCTGTCTGGCGGTGAACGCCAGCGGGTGCTGTTGGCCCAGGGCTTGATCCCGGCACCGCAATTGCTGGTGCTGGACGAACCGATGTCGGCGCTGGACGAAGCCGGGATCCAGGTGTTCGAGCGGCTGCTGAACGACTGGCGCCAGGCCGGGATCACTGTGCTGTGGATCGAACACGACCTGGAAGCCGTCGGCCGCCTGGCCGATCGCGTCACCGGCCTGAACCGCCGTGTGCTGTTCGACGCCACGCCGAAAGAGGCACTGACCCCGGACCGCCTGCTGACCCTGTTCTCCACCCACCCACGGAGCCCGGCCTTATGAGCTATGAAGCCTTTCGCCTGATGGTCCAGGGCTGGGCGTCTTCCGGGTATCTGCCGGAAGCGCTGGCCTATGGATTTGTAGTCAACGCCCTGCTCGCCGGCCTGCTGATCGGCCCGGTGCTGGGTGGTTTGGGCACCCTGGTGGTGGTCAAGCGCTTTGCGTTCTTTTCCGAAGCCGTGGGCCATGCCGCACTGACCGGCGTGGCCGTGGGCATTCTGCTGGGGGAACCGTACACCGGACCTTACGGCAGCCTGTTCGGCTACTGCCTGTTGTTCGGGATCCTGCTCAACTACTTGCGCAACCGCACCGGCCTGGCGCCGGACACGCTGATCGGCGTATTCCTCTCGGTGTCCCTGGCCCTGGGCGCGAGCCTGCTGCTGATTCTGGCGGGCAAGATCAACGTGCACATTCTCGAAAACGTGCTGTTCGGCTCGGTGCTGACCGTCAACGGCAATGACCTGTTGGTGCTGGCGATTGTCGGCGCGCTGGTGATGGCCCTGGCCCTGCCACTGTACAACCGCATCATGCTCGCCAGCTTCAACCCGCAGTTGGCGGCGGTGCGCGGGGTGGCGGTGAAGACCCTGGACTACCTGTTCGTGATCCTGGTGACCCTGATCACCGTGGCGGCGGTCAAGGTCATCGGCGCGATCCTGGTGGGTGCGTTGCTGGTGATTCCGGCGGCCGCCGCACGCCTGTTGAGCCAGTCGCTCAAGGGCTTCTTCTGGATCTCGGTGGTGATCGCCACCGTCAGCACCCTGTGCGGGATCCTGCTGCCGATCATCTTCGACCTGCCGATTCCGTCCGGTGCCGCGATCATCCTGGTAGCCGGTATCGCCTTCGCCCTCGCCGCCATCGCCCGCGGCACGGTCCCCAGCCTGAAAGGGAATCTTGGATAATGCGCCCGATGTTTCGACCACTGCTTCTGGCCCTGGCCATCGCCACACCGGCATTCGCCGCCGACGGCGTCAAGCCACTACAGATCACCGCCAACCAAGGCGTTGGCCATGCTGCCTTGAACCAGGCCAAGGCGACAAAACCGGTGAAAGTCCTCGCCGCCTTGCCGATCACCTATGGCTTGGCGCAGGTGTTGCTCAAAGGCACTGATGTGCAGCTTGAGCGCGCGGCACCAGCCAACCTGCCCGGCTCGCGGCAAGTCGCCTATTTCACCGGGCGCGGTGCGCAGGCGCTGAACACCCTGGCGCTGGACGCCGATGCAGCCATCGGCCTGCGCTCGCTGTGGCCCGACGACCCGCTGTACCCGGTGGCCCGGCGCAGCAATATCCGCATCGTCGAAGTCGACGCCGCGCGCCCGGTGGACGGCGGCTTGCCGGGGATTGCCGTGCAGCCGGGCGCCACCGACGGCCTGAACAGCCAGCCGTGGCAAGCCAGCAACAACATGGGGCGCATGGCCGATGTGATGGCCGCCGACCTGAGCCGCCTGGCACCCGAGGCCAAGCCGCAGATCGAAGCCAACCTGGCCGCGCTCAAGCAACGCTTGCTCAAGCTCACCGCCGACAGCGAAGCGCGACTGGCCAAGGCCGATAACCTGACGGTGGCCAGCTTGAGCGATCACTTTGCTTATCTCGTCAGTGGCTTGAACCTGGAGCTGGTCAGCACCGATGCAAGGGCGGATACCGAGTGGACACCCGAGGCGTTGCAGCAACTGAGCGAAGGCTTGAAGGAGAATGAGGTGGCCGTGGTGCTGCATCACCGCAAGCCAAGCGATGCAGTGCAGGCGGCGGTCACGGCGGGCGGGGCGAAGTTGCTGGTGCTGGGCACCGATGGCGCCGACCCGGTGGCGGAACTGGAAGGCAATGTGGATCAGGTGATCAAGGCGCTGTAACGCGCCTCTCACCGGCGAAACACAGTAAATGTGGGAGCGGGCTTGCTCGCGAATGCGGTGTGACAGTCAACACATACGGTGACTGAAACAACGCCTTCGCGAGCAAGCCCGCTCCCACATTTGAGTCGGTGTTATGCCCGAGGTCCGGGTCAGCCGGCAAGTGCCTGGCTATCCATCTTCTGGCGCAGGCTCAGCGGACGCATGTCGGTCCACACTTCTTCGATGTAGGCCAGGCACTCTTTCTTCATCCCGCTCTTGCCCACGGTGCGCCAGCCTTCCGGCACGGCCTTGTAGTCGGGCCAGATGGAATATTGTTCTTCATGGTTGACCACTACCTGAAACAGGATGTCTTCGCGGTCGAATACTGAGGTCATTGCTGTTCTCCGTCGGGGTAAGGCTGGCTGCGCACCACGCACAGCTGATGTAAGAAGGAACGTGCCAGCCCGATAAAAAATTAGAGGCTGGTGACCGACGCCGCCAGGGCGCGACCAAAAATCTCGGCCACACGGTCGATTTCTACGGCAGTAATCACCAGCGGCGGCAGGAAACGCACGACGCTGCCGTGTCGCCCGCCCAGTTCGAGAATCAACCCGCGCTTGAGGCATTCACGCTGCACCAGCGGCGCCAGTTGGCGATGCACCGGCGGGTGGCCCTGGGCATCAGGCGCACCGGCGGGGTCCACCAGTTCCACACCGAGCATCAGCCCACGGCCACGAATGTCTCCCAACTGCGGGAAGTCGCGCTGCAGGATGCGCAGGTGTTCGCCGAGGCGCTCGCCCATGGCGGCCGCGTGGGCGGGAATGTCGTGGTCCTTGAGGTAACGCATCACCGCCGAGCCGGCCGCCATGGCCATCTGATTGCCACGGAAGGTCCCGGCATGGGCGCCCGGCAACCAGGTGTCGAGCCAGTCGCGATACACCACCACCGCCAGCGGCAGGCTGCCGCCGATGGCTTTGGACAGCACGACCACGTCCGGGACAATGCCGGCATGTTCGAAGGCAAACATCTTGCCGGTGCGACCAAAGCCGCTCTGGATTTCGTCGACAATCAACGCCACACCAGCCTGCTCGGTAATGCGCCGCAGGCCGCGCAGCCAGTCGAGATCAGCCGGGATCACGCCGCCCTCGCCTTGCACCACCTCGACGATCACCGCCGCCGGCAGCAATACACCGGCCTCGGGATCGTTGAGCAGGTTTTCCAGATAATGCAGGTTGACCTTCACCCCTTCCGCGCCGCCCAGCCCGAACGGGCAACGGTAGTCGTACGGGAATGGCAGGAATTGCACGCCATTGCCGAGCAACGCGCCCAGTGGCTTCTTCGGCCCCAGGCTGCCCATCAGGCTCAGGGCGCCCTGGCTCATGCCGTGATAACCGCCCTGGAATGACAACACCGTGCTCCGCCCGGTGGCGGTGCGCACCAGTTTCAGCGCGGCCTCCACCGCATCGGTGCCGGTGGGGCCGCAGAACTGGATCTTGGCTTCCTGCGCCAGCGCCGGCGGCAGCAGGCCGAACAGGTCCTGCACGAATTGGTCCTTGACCGGCGTGGTCAGGTCCAGGGTGTGCAACGGCAATTCATCGCTCAGCACCTGGCGAATGGCATCGATCACCACCGGGTGGTTGTGCCCCAGCGCCAGGGTGCCGGCACCGGCCAGGCAATCGATAAAGCTGCGGCCTTCGACGTCCTCGACATAGATCCCTCGGGCGCGCTTGAGCGCCAGGGGAATGCGCCGTGGGTAGCTGCGGGCATTGGATTCCTGCTGGCGCTGGCGGGCCAGCAGCGGGGTTTCATCGAACTGGTAAAGCGTTTCCGCAGGGACCGCCTGGGTCTCTTCGATACGGCTGGTAGCGACTGACATCTCTCGATCCCTCAATACGCTGATGATGGTGACCAAACTGCCCACCCGTTGGCGCCAGGCCCAAGGGCCGCGCACGGATTTCCTGTTCTGGAAACGCATCAGCGAAGGGAGGATTTACACCTGTGGTCGTTAAAAACAGCTTTAGCGGATTTACCCGGCCACCCCGGTGTATTTTTCATTCAACGCATACAGGATCGCGCAGGTCTGCGCATCCAGCCGCCCACTGTAGTCAGAGGGCCGAAAATGCATCTGGAACGCACGGACACGTTGCTGGAAACCCAGGCGATTTTTCGCCGGGGCATAACCGTAGCGCTGGAACGCCCGCTCCACCTCAACCTCTGGCGGCAGGCCGATGTCGAACCGACGTTGATAGGCCATCTTGGCCACCTCTTCATACCAGGCCCCCACGCCCGCCTCGAACAGGCAGCGCCATGGCAAGCGGGGGCCGGGGTCGCTCTTGCGCCAATAGGCAATGTCGGAATGCCCGAGGATGTCGGTAGGACCGATCGCCGGGTAACGCACCTGAATGTCACGAATCAAGGCGATCAACACGTCAATCTGCTCTGCGCCATACGCCGGGAAGGTCAACACACCGGCGTCATCCCGGGCCTGGTTGACGATTTCAATGCCGATGGAGCGGCTGTTGAGGTTATCGCGCCCGGCCCAGTGGCTGGTGCCGGCGTGCCAGGCGCGTTGCGCTTCGTCCACCAGGCGAAATACCCGCAACTCGTCATAGCCGGCGGCGCGGTAGCTGGCGTCATGGGGGTCGGCCAACAGGTAGTGGGCACTGAAACCGTCGCGGGTCAGTGCACGCAATGACGAGGCAAAGGGCGCGGCGGTGTAATGCACAATCACCTGGCGCACGGCCTGGCCATTGCGCTCATTGAAGTCGTTTGCGGGATACGTGGAATCGATAACCAACATAGGGGCTGTCCTTTTCAACACAGGCCGAGTCATTCAGCCGGTTCAAACACAAAAAAATGACCGCCATCCTGAAGCGTTGCGCTTGAGGATGGCGGTAGCTATGTGTGCTGTGAAAAGAAGGTTTCAGCGCCGCAACGGCATGCCCAGGTCGACGCGCATGCCATCGGCCTGGCTGTCGAATTTCAGGGAGCACGAGCAGCGCTGCACGATGGCCTGGACGATCGCCAACCCCAGGCCGCAACCCGGGCTATTGCCGTTGCGCCAGAAGCGCTGGGTCAAGTGTTGCAAGTCTTCGCTGGAAATCGGCGCGCCATGGTCACGCACCCGGAACACCACATTGTCGCCAGCGCTGGACACACTCAGCTCCACCCGGGTATCGGCCGGGGTGTGGCGCAACGCGTTGTCCAGCAGGTTGCGCAGGGCGGCGACGGCCAGGCCCACCGGCATTTCCAAAGGTTTTTCGGACAAACCGTCTGCCAGGATCAGGTCAATACGCTGATTGTCGCCGCCGTTGGCATCCTGGATCGCCAGTTGCGCAACTTGCTCGGCACTCGATTGCAGGCCGTCATCAAACGACAGGCTGCCTTCGACCCGCGCCAGCAGCAGCAACTGCTCAAGGGTGCGGTGCAAGCGGTCGGCGCCCTCTTCAGCATGGGCCAGGGACTGGTCACGGGCGGCGCCTTCGGTCATGCGCGCCACTTGCAGGTGGGTCTTGATCGCGGTCAACGGGCTGCGCAGTTCGTGGGCCGCGTCACCGGTCAAGCGGCGTTCGCGTTCGATGGTCTTGGCGATGCGTTGCAGCAACTGGTTCTGGGTGTCGAGCAGTGGCTTGAGTTCGCTGGGCAGCGGGCTGATCTGCAACGGTTCGAGGGAGTCGGCACTGCGGCGCATCAAGGCGTCACGCATGCGGTTGAGCGGCAACAGGCTCTGGCCGATCCCCAGCCACAACAGGCACAGGCAGCCCAACAATGCCACGCCCACCGGCACCGAGGCGGCCAGCAGGATCGACAGGTTCAACGCTTCACGCTCCACCTGCCGGTCGGCGGTGGTGATAAACAAATCGCCACGGGACAGGGTAAAGCTGCGCCAGCCCACGCCATCAATCATCTGGTCGCGAAAGCCGCTCTTGCGCGACTCCAGGCCCTGGTCCGGCGTGGTGTGGCTGCGGGCGAGCACCACGCCACGCAAGGAACTGACCTGGCACGCCATGCCGCCCGGTACATTCAACTGTTCGGCGCTGAAGTGCGCGCCCTCCCCCGTGCTGGAGAGGCCGGGCATCTGTTCCATCAGCCCCGCCACCATGCGCGCCGACGCCACCAGGCGCTGGTCGAGGGAGAACATCATCTGGTTGCGCAGGTCGTTGAGCATCCACGCGGCGGCCAGGACCCAGATCAGCACGAAGGCTGCGCCGAGCTTGAAGGTCAGCCGCAGGCGCAGGCTCATCACGAAGCGTCCTCTCCACCGTCAGCCGGGCCCAGGCGATAGCCCAGGCCGCGCACGGTTTCGACGATGCCGTTGCCGAGTTTGCGCCGCAGGTGGTGGATGTGCACGTTGAGGGCGTTGCTTTCCAGTTCGTCGTTCAGGCCGTAGACGCTGTCCTTGAGCTGCTCGCTGGAGAGCACCCGACCACGGTTTTGCAACAGGGCCTGCAACAGCGCCTGCTCGCGGCGGGACAGGTCCACCGACTCACCGCCCAGCAACGTTTCGCGGCTGCTGGGGTTGTAGGTCAGGCGCCCGTGCTCGATCAGGTTGACGCTGCGGCCGGCTACCCGGCGCAACAGGGTGTGCAGGCGTGCGGCGAGTTCGCGCAGGTCGAAGGGTTTGAGCAGGTAGTCGTCGGCACCGGCCTGCAGGCCGTCGACGCGGTTGGTCACCGAATCCCGTGCGGTCAGGATCAGCACTGGAATCTCCAGGCCCTGGCTGCGCAGTTGCTGCAACAGCTTCAAGCCGTCTTCATCCGGCAGGCCGAGGTCGAGTACCATCACGTCGAATTCCGCCACCTTGAGCATCGCCCGGGCAGCCGCAGCCGTGCCGACGCGCTCGACCGTCAGGCCCTGGGCGCTGAGCCCGGCAACAATGCCGCTGGCGATCAGCTCGTCGTCTTCACAGACCAGTACGTGCATGGTGAACCCTTTGCAAAATGTGAGGGTGATTAAAAAGGCAGTGGATTAAGCGTGCATTATGCCGCCAACGCCAAGAATCCCGGATAATCGCTTCTTTCTAGGATAGCCCGGTTAATCATCGGTTAATCAACGCCACACATTGTGTGTCCCACTTGCTTCGAACTAAGGCTTGATCATGCGGCATCTGTTTATCTTTCTGCTGGTAGTGTTTGCTGGATTCGCCCAGGCCGCGCCTGGCAACAATCCATTCGAGACCAAACCCGACTTCCTCCCGGTGGGCAAAGCCTTCACCTTTACCTCCGAGCGTCTGGCCTCCGGCGAAACCCAGTTGTATTGGCAGATTGCCGACGGGTACTACCTGTACCAGCAGCGCATGAAATTCGATGGCCTGGCCGAAAAGCCGACGTTGCCCCAGGGCGAAGCCCACAGCGACGAGTTCTTTGGCGAGCAGCAAGTCTATCGCCAGGGCCTGGAAGTGAAGATTCCCGCCGGCGCCACCGGCCAGGTCAAGCTCGGCTGGCAAGGCTGCGCCGATGCCGGCCTGTGCTACCCGCCGCAATCGATCACCGTGGACCTGGGCGGCAACCCTGCCGTCGCCGCCACCGGCCAGGCCCAGGACCAAAGCCTGGCCAGCGGCCTGCAACAACGCAGCCTGGGCTGGAGCCTGCTGGTGTTCTTCGGCCTGGGCCTGCTGCTGGCCTTCGCCCCGTGTTCCCTGCCGATGTTGCCGATCCTCGCCGGCCTTGTGGTCGGCAGCGGCGCCAGCCCACGGCGCGGCTTTGCCCTGGCCGCCAGCTACGTGGTGTGCATGGCGCTGGTGTATGCCGCGCTCGGTGTATTGGCTGCGCTGCTCGGCGGCAACCTCGCCGCCCTGCTGCAAACCCCGTGGATCCTCGGCAGCTTCGCTGCGTTGTTTGTGATTCTCGCCCTGCCGATGTTCGGCTTCTTTGAACTGCAACTGCCGGCCTTCCTGCGCGATCGGCTGGACAACGTCAGCCGCAACCAAAGCGGCGGCAGCCTGGTAGGCGCCGGCGTGCTCGGCGCCCTGTCCGGCTTGCTGGTGGGCCCGTGCATGACCGCGCCCCTGGCCGGCGCGCTGTTGTACATCGCCCAAAGCGGCAACGCCCTGCACGGCGGCCTGATCCTGTTTGCCATGGGCATCGGCATCGGTGTGCCACTGTTGCTGCTGGTGACCGTGGGCAACCGCTTCCTGCCCAAGCCTGGCACCTGGATGAATATCCTCAAGGGCATCTTCGGTTTCCTGTTCCTCGCCACCGCCGTGCTGATGATTCGCCCGGTGGTCGGTGAAACCCTGTGGCTCGGCTTGTGGGGTGTGCTGGCGCTGGTCATGGCCTACTGCGGCTGGCGCCTGGCCCGCGATTTCGGGCGTACCGCCATGCTGTTCGGTGCCGGTTCGCTGGTGTTGGGCCTCTGGGGCAGCGTATTGGTGATCGGCGCGGCCGGCGGCAGCGACGACCTGTGGCAACCGCTGAAGGTCTACAGCGGCTCGCGGGCAGCTGGCGCTCCCACCGCCCACGAAGCCTTCATGACCATCAACGACCCGGCCGTGCTGCAAAGCCAGCTCGACAGTGCCAAGGCCCAGGGCCAATGGGTGCTGGTGGACTACTACGCCGACTGGTGCGTGTCGTGCAAGATCATGGAAAAACAGGTGTTCGGCAAACCCGAGGTACTGGACGCCCTCAAGGATGTGCGCCTGCTGCGCCTCGACGTCACCGCCGACAACGCCGCCAGCCGCGAGCTGCTGGGCCGCTACAAGGTCCCCGGCCCTCCGAGCTTCGTCTGGATCGGCCCCGACGGTGAAGAGCGCCGCGCCCAGCGCATCACCGGCGAAGTCGACGCCGCCGCCTTCCTGCAACGCTGGACCCAAGCCCAGGAAGCCCTCTGATGCTGACACTGACCATCGGCACCTTCGCCATCGCCCTGAATCACTTGCTGCTGATCACGGCGTTGATCCTCGCCACCCTGGTGGGCTGGCGGGTGGCCAAGCGCGGCGGCGAGAACCCCGAGTCGGTGCTGTTCACCCTGTTTCTGCTGGGTATGCTCGCCGCACGCGTCAGCTTCGTATTGATGTACTGGTCGTACTACCAGAATGACCCGCTGCAAATCGTCGACCTGCGCGACGGCGGTTTTCTCGCCTGGCCCGGCGTGATCGTGCTGATCATCGGCGCGCTGATCTACGGCTGGCGCCGCCCGCTGCTGCGCAAGCCACTGAGCGCCGGCGTGATCACCGGCCTGGCGTTCTGGGCCTTGACCAGCCTGTCCCTGACCCTCTACGAAAAAGGCACGCACTTGCCGGACATTGCCCTGCGCAACGCCAATGGCGAAACCGTGCAACTGGCCGACTACAAGGGCGGCCCGCTGGTGATCAACCTGTGGGCCACCTGGTGCCCGCCGTGCCGGCGCGAAATGCCGGTACTGGAAAGTGCCCAGCGCCAGCGCCCGGACGTGACCTTCCTGTTCGTCAACCAGGCCGAAAGCATGCAAAGCGTCGCCACCTATCTGGCGACCCAGGGCCTGAACCTGGACAACGTGCTGTTCGACGCCAGCGGCCGCCTCGGCCAGGCCGTCGGCTCCATGGCCTTGCCGACGACCCTGTTCTACCAACCGGACGGCCGCCTGATCAACAGCCACCTGGGCGAGTTGTCCCAGGCCAGCCTGGCCCGCGCCATGGAACGCTTCGAGCCGACCCCCGCCAAACCGGCCTTGCCGGCCACCACAAGGAATTCGCCATGCTCCGCCTCCGCCACCTGCTGACACTCCTGCCCCTGACCCTGGCCGCCAGCCTGGTCCACGCCGAAGACTGGCCGGCGCCGATCAAGAACATCGAAGCCAAGGGGGCCAAGATCATCGGCAAGTTCGATGCGCCCAGCGGCCTCACAGGTTACGCGGCGCAATACCAGAACCGTGGCATGGCGCTGTACCTGACTGCCGATGGCAAAAGCGTGATTGCCGGCAACCTGTACGACGCCGATGGCAATGACCTGAGCACCGCGCCGCTGGAGAAACTGGTGTATGCGCCGATGGCCAAGGAAGTCTGGGCCAAGATGGAACACAGCAACTGGATCCAGGACGGCAACAAGGACGCGCCGCGCATCGTGTACCTGTTCAGCGACCCGAACTGCCCGTACTGCAATATGTTCTGGGAGCAGGCGCGGCCTTGGGTGAAGTCGGGCAAGGTACAGTTGCGGCACATCATGGTGGGGATTATCCGTGAAGACAGCCCGGGCAAGTCGGCCGCGCTGTTTGCCGCCAAGGACCCGCAACAGGCCTTGGAAGCCCATGAGTCGGCCGGTAAAGGCAGCAAGTTGCAGGCGCTGGAGAAGATCCCGGCGGATATCCAGGCCAAGCTTGATTCGAATATGAAGCTGATGGACGAACTGGAGTTGTCGGCCACGCCGGCAATTTTCTATCTGGATGACAAGGGTGGATTGCAGCAACAGCAAGGAGCGCCGTCGCCGGATAAGCTGGTGAAGATTCTCGGTCCGAAATAAGCAGACTGTTGGAAAAGGCCTCCCAAAAGCCGGAGGCCTGTATCCTTCAAGCGACCAATTCCAAGCAGATCAAACCTCCTCCACCACCAGTAACGTCACATCGAAGTCATTGCCGGGGTTCCCCATCTGACGATTATCAACGCTGAGCCTTGTCGTTGAAGTGGCAGTAAAGGTTCCTTGGAGCAACTGCCAAGACAACCCAGGAGAGGTGATCGAAGTAATATCGGCCCCGTTTGCCACCAACACCATAGAAGGCTTTGGAGGTGAGCCGCTATTGTCACGTATCCAAGCACTGAACCTGTAAATACGGCCTGACTGCAGTTGAGTGTAGAGTTTGAAAAGCTTTTCGCGCTGTGTAACGGGGTTACTGGTGTACGTATTCCCCCAATCAAACAAGTAATACCCCGACGCAGCTCCCGGCACTGCCCCGGTTTTAAGTACCAGGTCACCCTGAGATGCTGCTCCCGCCCCTCTTTGCCAGTTATTCCAGCCTTTCTGGTTCGGGTTAAAGTCAGTTACATCTTTCATAGGCTTGGTAAAAACCAAACTCAGTACTGGGAAGACGATCTCCTGACCCGGGCTGGGACTGCCATCCGGCGTGCAGCCGAATGTCACGACCAACGGTGTAAGGTTACGCAACTGCTCCAACTCGGAGCGCAGGAGAACCCGTCTCAGGCCGTTCTCAACATCCCCCTCGGTAATCAGTTCGGCCATCATCACCCTGATGACATAGGCGCTCCCATCTTCCCTTGTGCCGTCTACTTGTAGCCAACCTCTCTGCCCCGCCAGGATAAACCACCATTTTTCCACAGTAATATGGGCATCTCCCGCGAATGTCCGCAGGTCCAGAATACCGCTTTGGGTCGCAGGTGGCGTGGCCTCGGGCACTACCGGCACCGGCAGCCGCACCGGTACACTGATGCGCAAATTGAGCGTTTTGGAGGGTGCCCGCTTGCAGGCACTGGTGACGGTGTAGTTAATCTGGATCGTTTTACCGGCGCCTTGAATCACCGCTTCACGGGGGATTGGGAAATCCACATAACCCGGGTCGCCGTTGCCGGGCTCCGGCGCCAACGGCAAGCGGGTACCGTCCGACCGAATCCAGTCCAGGCTGATCATTTGCCCCGAGCTGATGTGTGCATACTCCACACGCACCGTCACACCGTCCCGACCGTTCCAAATCGTCAGGTCCTGGCCGACTGCCTCCAGCACCCTTGGTGCGTCGAGCACCAGCGCTTCCTGTTCAAGCTCCAAGTGCAACACCGGGAACCGTTCAGCGCTGGCCAGATCAACCTGGCCATTGAAGTTCACCGCAAAGTGCACGCTCAACCCACTGCAATCCGCCAGTTTTTGCAGCTCATGCCGCGACAGCACCGCACTGACGCCGTCGTGCAACCACTCCTCGGCCAGCGGCTCCCCCTCCAGCACATCAAAATGGTAAGGCGTGCCATCGTCCAATTCACCGGTGGCCCATAACCAGCAAGGCTGGCCCAAGGCACGATAAGGGAAAGGAATCACCAGGGCTTGTGCGTCACCGTGGAAGGTATTGAGGTCCAGTACATGGCCTGTGGCCTGGAGAACCTGCGGTGCAGGCAACTCGCTGACATTGAGAATTTGCACATGGCGTTCAGGCGATGGCCACGTCTGACCTTCCCGCTGGACCGTGTAATGGACCGTGACCTGTTCATTGAAATTGGCGCTGATAGCCGAGGGTGGCACGTGAAATTCCACAAACGCCTCATCGCCAGCATTTTTACATTCCAGCTGCGGGCTACCCGCCCCGGGCGTGCCCTCCCAATAGGCACACACCCAGTCGCATGGGCACATCTGCTCATAACTGACCCGGATGGTAGCCCCCTCCTGGGCATTGACCGGATTGAGTGCATAGTGTTCAGGCGAAATCAGCGTCGCTTCAACCAGCGTAGGTGCCACGAGATTCAAATGGGGTTCAGTGAGCACCGTCAATGTGGTACTCGGAAAAAGTCTGGATGCATCATCCTCCGGACCGTTAAAGGCCACGATAAATACCAGGGTCAGTTGACTGCCCTGTTTAAGCCCCCGCAGTTTGTCCAAGGGTAAAGCTCTGCGCCATCCCTCATGCACCTCGGCTTCTGTCACCTGCTCGTGATTGACCAGGCGAAGCGTAAAGGCGCTCCCGTCCGCCAGGGTGCCATGGAGGTCCAGCCAAACGAACTGAATCGGATCAATAAACACCCAAGGCGTCACATACACCTGCGGGTCTTGCCCACACAATACTGTAAGGTCCAACACCCCATCGACCGCCTGAGGCACGTCAGGATGGGGAAGATCGTTGAACGGCAATGTCACATAAATATCGCTCTCACTGCTGGAAAACTCCTCGCCATTATGGGTAACCACACAACGAAACAGCGCAAAGCGATTGATACGCAGCCCGACGTAATAGGGCGGGATATGAAAATCCACACACCCCTCTGTCACACCATGCAGGGGCTCAGGCGCATATTCTTCCCCTGGCAAGCTCTTCCAGAACACCCGAATGAGGTCATCCTCACTCATTCCTTCATAACAAACTCGAAGCGTTGCGCCGTCGATCGCATCAAGCGGATCCAGCCTTCGTCCCACAGCTTGAACCAATGTAACCTCAGGAACGATGGCGGTTGCAGATTTGGCAGGCATACCTAAACTCCTTTTCCATGAGAAGAGCGCCTCATGACGGACTGAAACCAGTCCGACTGGCGAGCCCTTATCAAATGCTGAAAAAGAAACCGAATCTACTGTCAGAATTCACAGTTCCAACCTCAAAAACCACGCCGCACGACGAGTGGCACGTCGTGGCACGAGTGATTTTCTATCTGGATGACAAGGGCGAACAGCAAGGAGCGCCGTCGCCGGATAAGCTGGTGAAGATTCTCGGTCCGAAATAATCAGCCCTAGCCTGAAAAGACAATGCCCGCATCGAAGCGGGCATTGTCTTTTCAGCGCGGATTAAATCCCCTCGACCAGGAAATCATCCATGTACCAATCGTTGCCGCTCGTAGCGCCTTCATGGCTATAGATTTCCAGCAGCACGGGAGCGATGGTTGGCGTAAAGGTGAAGCTCAGTGTGTGCCAGTTCAGGTCAACCAACTCTTCCACCGGTGTTTGTTGAATGGAGTCTTTGCGCAACGATAACTTGGGCGTCGCGAACGCAACGCTGTACCGTCGAATCCGTACGGAAAACCGATAAGTAAAACCGCTCTCCAAATCCAAGAAGCGCCGCTGCAGGATCGGGCCGAAACTGTTATTGGTGTATGTGAAATTCCTGACTGCGTAATCGGGCTTGCCGTCAGGTCCCGTCCCCATATATTCAATGCTGATATCCCTGGCATCGGGTGCGCCTGACCCTACGGTCCATAAACCCAAGGTCTGATCGTTGAAATCCGTCAGGTCTCTGTACTGCTTGCGCAACAGCAACATCAGCACAGGGAACACAATTGCTTCGCTCACATGGGAGCTGCCGTCCGCCGTAACCTTGAACACGATGTTCAATACGGACCTGTGGCGAAACTTTTCCAGTTCCTCACGAGGCAGAACGTGCGACAACCCATGGTTTGCCTGCTCTTGCGTGATCGGCTCATTGACCAGCAGCTTGAGGGTATGGGACGACCCGTCGAGCAAGGTTCCCGTACATTCCAGCCAGCCCTTTTGCCCCGCCAGGATGAACCACCAGGCTTGCAGCGTAATCTCGGCATCCCCGGTAAAGGTGCGCAAGTCCAGTGTCCCCTGGCCACCGGGCAATTGAGTGGCCTGCGGCACCTCTGGCGCAGGCAAGCGCTGCGGGACACTGATCTGTAGCTCCAGGTCAGCTGACGTGACGTGCTTGCATGCGCTCGCGACGCTGTAACTGACGGGCACTGTTTTGCCGCTTCCAGCGATTACAGCCTCGCGGGGAATGGTGAAGTCAACGTACTTCGGATCAGTGTTACCCGGCTTGGGTGGCAACGGCAGGCAACTACCGTCCGATTGTGTCCAACACACGCTGATCTCGTCATGAGCACTGATGTGGTCATATTCCACCCGTGCCGTCACGCCATCACGGCCATTCCATACCGTCAACTGCGAGCCCACGGCCTCCCGAATGGTCAAGGGTTTCAGGACCAGGTCTTCCTGATGAATATCCAGGTGCAGCACAGGAAACGGCTCGGCGCTGGCCCTGTCGGACCGGCCATCGAAGTTCACCGCAAAATGCACGTTAAAGCGGCTGCAATCGGCCAGCTTTTGCAGATCGCGGCGGGACAGCAGCGTACTGACGCCCTCCTGCAGCCATTGCTCGGAGAGCGGCTCGCCGTCCAGCACATCGAAGCGATAAGGCGCGCCATCTTCCCGCTCACCGGTTACCCACATCCAGCAGGGCTGCCCCAAGGCGCCGTAGGCATAGGCCGCCACCGTCAGTTGCGCGTCCCCCTGGAACGTATTGAGGTCCAGCGTACTGCCCGTGGCCTGTTCCACCTGCGGCTTGGGCAGGCCGGAGATATTCAGGATTTTTACCGGTCGCGGCAGCGCCGACCAGGTTTGCCCTTCCCGTCGGACGGTGTAGCGGACCGACACCTGCTTATTGAAATTGGCGCTGATGGCTGACGCCGGCACATTAAAATCAACAACGTCCCGATTGTCGGCCTGCTTGCACTCGAGTACCGGAGTACCTGCCCCGGCAGTCCCTTCCCAGAAGGCGCAAACCCAGTCGCAAGGGCACATATGCTCATAGCTGACCCGGATGGTCGCACCGTCCTGGGTATTGACCGGATTCAATACGAGATTTTCAGGTGTGATTTGCGTGGCTTCCACCACCGTGGGCGCTACGAGATCCAAATGAGGCTCGATGAGCAACGTCAACACCAAACCAGAAATCAGCCGATACACCGGCCTGGAATCCGCACGCGGCAAAAACTCAACGTAGAACGCAATATAAAGCTCACTGTCATGCTTGAGCGTGGCCAGCTCGGCACGGGACAACTTTCGGGTCCAGCCATGGCGCACGTCCTCATCTGTTACCGGTGCATCTTCATAAGGGTAGAGACTGGCCTTGGACCCATCAGGGTAAATCCCCCCGATATAGACCTGAGCCACTTGAACCGGGTCGATGAACGGCCAGGCGTCGACATGCAGAACCGGGTCTTCACCGCACAACAAGGACAGGTCCAGAACACCGCCTGAGGCTTGAAAGATCTGCAGTTGCGGCAAATTGGACGGCAGCTTGATGAACACGTCGGCAACGGGGGAAGGATGTTCCTCGCCATCGCGGGTAACGACATAGGAAAACAGCGCGAAGTTATCAATGCGCAGCCCTACGTAATACGGGGGTACGTGGAACTCGACCGAGCCTGCTTCGACGCCATCCAGGGAGGCAATCGGCGCGTATTCCCCCGGTGTCGACTCCCAGCGCAACACAATACTGTCGGTGCTGAGCATCCCTTCGTAGAACACCCGGACAGTAGCCCCCTCCAGCAACTGGAGCGGGTCAACCCGGGGCTCTCCCTCGGCTTCGACCAACTGTGGCTTGGGCAGGTCAAGGGTCAACGGTGATGACTTGGGCATGATAGAACTCCATTTCAACGAGTGATGGTGTTGCCCATCACACGCCGAAATGCCCCCCTTGCCTACTGTCAGAATTCACAGTTCGAACCTTAAAAACCGCACCACCCGACGAGTGGCGCGTTGCGATCCGAGTTAAAAACCCTCCAGCTCCGCCATCAAATCACTCAACCGATCCACCTTCTCGGCGCTGATCTCATTCGCCGCCAGCCCGTCGATATACCCCGCCAACGCCTCCACCGTGCTGCACTCGAACATCGCCCGCAACGGCACATCCCGCTGCAGCGTCTTCTGCACCCGAGAAGCTATCTGCGTGGCCAGCAACGAATGCCCGCCCAGTTCGAAGAAGTTGTCCTGCACGCCGACGCGCTCGACCTTGAGCACCTCGGCCCAGATCCCGGCCAGCGTCTGCTCCAGCTCATTGCGCGGCGCCAGATATTCCTGGCTGTGCAACTGGCCGATCTCCAGTGCCGGCAAGGCCTTGCGGTCCAGCTTGCCGTTGGCGTTCAGCGGCAACCGGTCGAGCCACAACCAATGCAACGGCACCATGTATTCCGGCAGCTCGGCCCGCAGGCGTTGCTTGATGCGATCGAGGCGCTCACCCGGGTTGAGCTGCGCATCCGCCGCCACCAGGTAGCCCACCAGATGCTTGCCGTTGACGCCCTCCTGCACGCCCACCGCCGCATCCCGCACTTCAGGCTGCTCATGCAGGCGCGCTTCGATTTCACCCAGCTCGATCCGGTAACCGCGAATCTTCACCTGATGGTCGATGCGCCCGACGTACTCCAACACACCGTCGCTGCGACGGCGGGCCAAATCCCCTGTTCGATACAACCGGTCCGCACCCAATGGATTCGGCACAAACGCTTGCGCCGTGCGCAGCGGATCGCTGACATAACCACGACCCACGCCCGTCCCGGCCACGCACAACTCGCCAACCGCGCCTTGGGGCACCAATTCCAGCGCGCCGTCCAGCAGGTACAACCGGTTGTTGTCGGTCGGCGTACCAATCGGCAGATAAGTGCCACGGGTCGACGCCAGGTCGACGCGGAAGAACGCCACGTCGTCCGAACATTCCGCCGGGCCATACGCGTTGACCAGGCCAATCTGCGGATAACGCAGCAACCACTGGTGCGCCAGTTCCGGCGGCATCGCTTCACCCGTCGGCAGCATCCAGCGCAAGCCATCCAGGCTCATGCGCTCCTGGGCGAGCATGCCCTGGATCAGTGACGGCACGCTTTCCAGCACGGTAATGCCCTGGGCCTGGACGTGAGCGAGCAAGCCTTGCGGATCATGGGCAATGGTATTTGGCACAATGTCCACCCTCGCCCCGAACAGCGGCGCCGCGAGGAACTGCCACACCGAGATATCGAAACTTTGCGAGGCGGTCTGGGCGATCACATCGTGCTCAGTCAGTTGCAGATACGGCACCTTGCTCAACTGGTTATTGAGCATGCCGCGCTGTTCGACCATCACGCCCTTGGGCAGGCCAGTGGAGCCCGAGGTGTAGATCACGTAGGCAAGGTTGTCCGGCGCACTGTAGATACCGGGGTTTTCCTGCGAGCCAGTCATCTCCTCCCACACCAGCAACTTCGGCCGGCCGCAGCAGGCAAACTCTTCCAGCAGCACCTGCGCCTGCTCGCGGCACGCTTCGGTGCACACCAGCAACGGCGTGCGGCTCAAGTCGATAATCCGGCTCAAGCGCTGGCTCGGCAGGCCCGGGTCCAGCGGCAGGTACCCGGCACCGGCCTTGAAGCTGCCGATGATCATGCCCAGCAAATCCAGATTACGTTCAGCCAGCAACGCCACCGGTTGGTCCAGCCCGACACCCGCGGCAATCAGCGCATGACCCAGGCGGTTACTGCGCCGGTTCAGCTCAGAGTAGGTCCATTGCTGATCCAGGCAACTGGCGGCAATCCGCTGTGGATGCTGTGCCACCTGGGCTTCGAACAGCTCGATGTAACTGCGCTCCAGCGGATATTCATGCTCGCTCTGGTTGCAGCCGTCCACCAGGAACTCACGCTCCTGCTCGCCAATCAGCGGCAAGTCGGCCATGTCGCCATGGAAGCCCTGCACCAGCGCCAGCAGCAGCCGCTTGAATTCAGCGAGCATGCCTTGCACGGTGGTTTCATCGAAATAACGCTGGTCGTAGGACAGGTGCAAGCCCAGGTCATCGCCCGGGTAGCACACGGCAGTCAGCGGGAAGTTGGTGTGGGTGCGACCGGAATCCGAGGTGGCATTCAGGCTTTGCGCACGGTCCAGTACCGAGACTTCCACCGGGGCGTTCTCGAACACGAACAGGCTGTCGAACAGCGGCTGGCCTTTCGGCAATTCGCTGTGCTCCTGGATGGTCACCAGCGGCAGGTACTCGTACTCGCGCAGTTGCATATTGCTGTCGAGCAGGCCGCTCAACCATTGGCGCACGCTGCACTGCTGATCGTCCTCCGGCAGCTTGACCCGCAAGGCGATACTGTTGATAAACAGCCCGACGGTGCGCTGCATCTCGGGCATTTCTACCGGGCGCCCGGCCACGGTGACGCCGAACAGCACGTCGCGATCGCCACTCAAGCGCCGCAGCACCAGGGCCCATGCCGCCTGGGCGAAGGTGTTCACCGTCAATTGATGAGCCTGGGCCAGCTCGCGCAATTGCGCGCCGTCGCGCACATCCAGGCGGGTGTAGCAGTCGCCTACCACCATGCCGCCGCTGTGGCCGGCATGCTCGCGCAGGAACGGCCGGTCGCTCGGAATCGGTGTGGTGCGTTCGAACCCTTGCAGGTTCTGCTGCCACCACTGGCGCGCCTCGGCGAGGTTCTGGCGTTGCAGCCAGGCGATGTAATCGCGGTAACGCGGTGGCGTCGCCAGTTGCGCTTCGCGACCTTCGCCGAGGGCCATGTAGATGTCGAAGAAATCGTTCATCAGCAGCGAGCGGCACCACGCATCGATCAGAATGTGGTGGTTGCTCATCATGAACCAGTAGCGGGCTTCGCCTACGCGGATCAGCCGCAGGTGGAAGGGCGCCTGGTTAAGCAGATCGAAACCGGCTTCACGCTCGCTTTTCAGCAACGCTTGCAGGCGCGGTTCCTGCTCGCTTTCCGGCTCCTGGCTCCAGTCGAGGTACTCGATCGGCGTGCTGCCGGGCTTGTGGATAACCTGCAACATGTCTTCGCCGACGTTCCAGCAGAACGAGGCGCGCAAGGCTTCATGACGGGCGATCACCGCCTGCCAGGCCTGGGCGAAACGCTCGGGGTCCAGGGCGCTGTTGATGCGGTAGCGGTCCTGCATGTAGTAGAGGCCGGTGCCCGGTTCCAGCAGGGTGTGCAGCAGCAAGCCTTCCTGCATCGGGGTCAGCGGGTACACGTCTTCGATGGCATTGGCCGGCACCGGCAGCGCATCGAGTTGCCCCTGGGTCAGGTGCGCCAGCGGGAAGTCCGACGGCGTAAGGCCGCCCGCGTCTGCCTTGAGGCAATGTTCGATCAGGCTTTGCAGTTCCGCCAGGTAAGCGTCCGCCAGTTCAGCGATGGTCTGGCTGTGGTGACGCTCGCGGCTGAAGGTCCAGCGCAGCACCAGCTCACCGCCGTACACCTGGCTGTCGACACTCAGCGCGTTGGGCAACGGCGCGTCCGGGTCGTGGGCGATCCCGGCGGACTCGTCCAGCGGGTGGAACAGTGCGTCGGCGCCAAAGCTCTGGTCGAACTGGCCGAGGTAGTTGAAGGTGATACTGGCGCTCGGCAACGCGGCCATGGTCTGGCGGCACAGGTCGTCGGCCAGGTAGCGCAGCACGCCATAACCCAACCCCTTGTGGGGCACGCCGCGCAGTTGCTCCTTGATCGCCTTGATCGAGGCGCCCTGCCCGGCGGCCTCTTCGATATGCAGCGGGGTCAGGCGCAGCGGGTAGGCGCTGGTGAACCAGCCGACGCTGCGGGTCAGGTCGATCTCGTCGAACAGGGTCTCGCGGCCGTGGCCTTCCAGCTGGATCAATGCGGATTCATGGCCACTCCAACGGCACAGCACACGGGCCAGGGCCGTCAGCAGCAAATCGTTGACCTGGGTGCGGTAGGCACTTGGCGCCTGCTGCAACAGCTGGCGGGTGCGCTCGGCATCCAGGCGCACGCTGACGGTATCGGCGTCGCGATTGCGCAGCGAACCCTGTGGGTGATCCACCGGCAATTCAACGGCAGGGCCGGCCAACTGTTGCTGCCACACGTGCAGCTCCTCACGCAGGGATTCGCTGCCGGCATACGCCTGCAACCGCGCCGCCCAGTCGCGCAAGGCGCTGGTCTTGGCCGGCAGGTTGACCGGCTGGCCGTCGCTCAACTGGCGATACACGGTCTGCAAATCTTCCAGCAATACCCGCCAGGAAACGCCGTCCACCACCAGGTGATGGATCGCGATCAGCAGCCGGCGCTGGCCTTGCGGGCCGTCCACCAGCAGCGCGCGCAACAACGGGCCATGGGCGAGGTTGAGGCTGCGCTGGGTGTCGGTGAACAGCGCGCTGCACTGCTCCATGTCCGCCACCTGGGCTTGCAACAGCAGGCCGCCTTCCGGCACCGCCAAGTGTTCGGCGTGCCATTGGGCGTCGCGCTGGGTGAAGCTCAGGCGCAGGGCGTCGTGATGTTCCAGCACCGCCAGCAACGCTTGTTCCAGGCGATGAGGTTCCAGGGCCTGAACCGGCTCCAGCAGCAATGCCTGGTTCCAGTGTTGGCGCTCCGGGATGTCGGTGTCGAAGAACCAGTGCTGGATCGGCGTCAGCCCGGACGCGCCGGTCAACACGCCTTGTTCGGCGCTGACCTGCTCGCTGCGGGTCGCCACGGCGGCCAGGGTTTGCACGGTCTGGTGCTGGAACAAATCACGCGGGCTGAAATGAATCCCCGCCTGCCGGGCCCGGCTGACCACCTGGATCGACAGGATCGAGTCGCCGCCCAACTCGAAGAAGTTGTCGTCAAGGCCTACCTGTTGCACGTTCAGTACCGCGCACCAGATGGCCGCCAGGGTTTGCTCCAGCTCGTTGCGCGGCGCCACGTACTGTTGACGATTCGCCTCGGGGTCCGGCTGCGGCAAGGCGCGGCGGTCGAGTTTGCCGTTGGCGGTCAGCGGCATGCTGTCGAGGACGATCAGGTGCGCGGGCACCATGTAGTCCGGCAGCTGCGCTTTCAAATGCGCCTTGAGGGATTCACGCAGCGCGCCCTGCTCCTGGTCGCTGACCAGATAGGCCACCAACTGCTTGCCGCTCGGAGAGTCCAGCGCCAACACCACCGCTTCACGCACCGCCTCGTGTTCCAGCAGGCGGGTTTCAATTTCTCCCAGCTCGATGCGGAAACCACGAATCTTCACTTGATGGTCGATACGACCGAGGTATTCCACCAGGCCATCGGCACGCTGGCGCACCAGGTCACCGGTGCGATACAGGCGACCGCCGTTCGTGGCAAACGGATCCGCGACAAACCGCTCCGCCGTCATCCCCGGACGCTGGTGATACCCCTGGGCCAGGCCTGCACCGCCGACGTACAACTCGCCGGTCGCGCCTTGCGGCACTAGCGCCAGATCCGCATCCAGAATGTAGGCCACACGCGCGCCGATGATGCTGCCGATCGGCACGCTGCCGGCGCCCTCTTCCAAGGCTTCCGGGGCCAGGCTGGCCAACGGCATCACCACGGTTTCAGTCGGACCATAGGCGTTGAAAAACAGCGCCGGCTTGAATGCCGCGCGAATGCGCTGCAAGTGTTCGCCAGTCAGGGCCTCACCGCCGGTGATGCACATGCGCACCGCCAGGGTCTGGTCTTGCGTGGCCAGCCATTGCGCCAACTGGCTGCCATAGCTTGGGGTGAAGCCCAGGATATTGATGCGGTGCCGACGAATCAGCCCGCAGATTTCTTCCGCGTCCCACTGGCCCTGGGCCCGCAACACCACCTGGGCACCACTGAGCAACGGCACCAGCAGACGCTCGGTGGCAGCGTCAAAGTTGATGGAATAGAAGTGCAGCTCGCAGTCATCCGGGCGCATGCCGAAGCGCTCGATCACCGCCTGGCAATGCATGGCGATTTCGCCGTGGGACACCACCACGCCCTTGGGCTTGCCGGTAGAACCGGAGGTGTAGATCAAGTAGGCCTGATGTTGCGGCAGGCTGATGAAAGGCAACTCGCTCGCCGGGTAGTCCGCCAGGGTCGGCAGGTCATCTTCCAGGCACCAGCGGCCGACACTCTCAGGCAGTTCGCCCAATGCGTCGAACATCGCAGCATCGCTGAGCAACAGGCCGATGCCACTGTCTTCGATCATGTAGTGCAGGCGGTCCAGCGGGTATTCCGGGTCCAGCGGCACATAGGCGCCACCGGCCTTGAGGATTGCCAGCAGGCCGACGACCATTTCCAGCGAACGCGGCAACGCCAGGCCGACCCGCACCTGCGGGCCCACGCCGCGCTCGCGGAGCATCCAGGCCAGGCGATTGGCACGGCTGTCGAGTTCGCTGTAGCTCAGGGTCTGCCCGGCAAAGGTCAACGCCGGTGCATCGGCACGGGCCAGGGCCTGCTCGCTGAACAGGTGATGGATGCACTGGTCGAGGCGATGCTCGCCGGCTTCAATACCGAGGCTGTCTTGCAGGGCGCGCTGTTCGCCAGCCTCCAGCAACGGCAACTCACTCAGGCGCTGTTGCGGATCGGCAAGCAAGGCTTCCAGCAGGTTTTGCCAATGCGCCGCCATGCGCGCAATGCGCGGCTCGTCGAACAGGTCGGTGCTGTAGGTCAGGCAGCAACCCAGGCGATGATCGAGGTCAGTGACTTCCAGGTTGAGGTCGAACTTGGTGGCGCGGGCGTCGTTAGCCAGGTATTCGACGGTCATCCCGGCCAGGGTGCGGCTCTGCTGGAATTCCCAGCGCTGCACGTTGCACATCACCTGGAACAGCGGGTTGTACGCCGCGCTGCGGGTTGGTTGCAGGGCCTCCACCAGATGGTCGAACGGCAGGTCCTGATGGGACTGGCCTTCGATCACGGTGTGGCGAACCTGGTCAAACAGTTCGCCGACACTCATCTGCCCGTTGAGCTGGCAACGCAGCACCTGGGTGTTGAGAAATGCGCCAATCAGCCCTTCGCTTTCCGGGCGAATCCGGTTGGCCACCGGCGCGCCGATGCGCAGGTCGGTCTGGCCGCTGTAGCGGTAGAGCAATACCGCGAGGGTGGCGGTCATGGTCATGAACAGGGTCAGGCCGCGTTCGGCGTTGAAGGCACGCACGCGGGCGGCGAGGTCATCGCTCAAATCGAAACGGTACAGCTCGCCCTGGTGACTTTGCACCGGCGGACGCGGCCGGTCGCCCGGCAGCTCCAGCAGCGGATGTTCGGTGCCCAGTTGCGCGGTCCAGTAATCCAGTTGGCGCTGGCGTTCGCCGGACTCCAGCCACTGGCGCTGCCACACGCTGTAGTCGAGGTACTGCACCGGCAGCGGCGCCAGTGGCGATTCGCGGTCGTCGATGAACGCTTCGTACAGCGCGCTGAGTTCACGGGCAAAGATGTCCATGGCCCAGCCTTCGGTGACGATATGGTGCAGGGTCAGCACCAGGTAATGTTCCTGCTCGCCGGCCTTGACCAGGCAGGCGCGCAGCAATGGGCCGGTTTCCAGATTGAACGGCGAGTGGGCTTCATGGTCGGCCAGTTGTTGCACACGCCGTTGCCGCTCGGCCTCACTGAACGCCGAGAAATCCTGCCAATCCATGCGCACGCCGGTTTGCGCCGCAACCTTCTGCTGCGCCACGCCATTGATGCTCGGGAAAGTCGTGCGCAGGGTTTCATGACGCATGATCAAGGCCTGCAACGCCGCCTCGAAACGGCCCACGTCCAGCACCCCGCGAAAGCGCGCCATGCCGCCGACGTTATACGCCGGGCTGTCGGGCTCCATCTGCCAGAGGAACCACATGCGCTGCTGGGAATAGGACAGTGGCACCGGTTGGCTGCGGTCGACCTTGCCGATGGCCAGCTGTTGGTTACGTTGCCCGGCGGACTGGATCAGCCGGACCTGCTCGGCGAAAGCCCCCAGCTCGCTGGCGTCGAACAGCGTGCGCAACGGCAGTTCGACGTCACAGGCCTGGCGGGTGCGGGAGATGATTTGCGTGGCCAGCAACGAATGGCCGCCAAGGGCGAAGAAGTCGTCCCGCAGGCCGATGCGTGGCAGCGCCAGGACTTCACGCCAGATCGCGGCGATTTGCTGCTCCAGCGCTGTTTCAGGTTCGACGTGCTCACGTACCTGCCACACCGGTTCCGGCAAGGCGCGGCGATCCAGTTTGCCGCTTGGGCTCAGGGGCATCGCGTCCAGGCGCATCAACTGCGCCGGGACCATGTACTCCGGCAGCTCGGCGGCCAGGGCGGTTTTTACGTCCTGTTCATCCAACGGTTCGCTGGCGGTGTAGTAACCGATCAACTGCGCACCGGCTGCGGTTTCCCGTACCAGCACCACCGCTTGGGCGATGCCGTCGAGAGCCAGCAGGCGGGCTTCGATTTCTTCAGGCTCGACACGGAAGCCACGCAGTTTGACCTGCTGATCCAGGCGCCCGAGGTATTCCAGCACACCGTCGGTGCTCCAGCGCACGCGGTCACCGGTGCGATACAGGCGTGCGCCCGCCTCACCCAACGGGTCGGCGACAAAGCGTTCAGCGGTCAGCCCCGCACGCCCGAGGTAACCCCGGGCCAGGCCGATGCCACCGATGCACAACTCACCCGGCACACCCGCCGGCAGCGGCTCGAACTGATCATCCAGCACCCGGCAAATCACATTGCCCAGCGGCCGGCCAATCGGCGAACGCTCGCCGTCCTCGGCCTGGCAATGCCAGTGCGTCACGTTGATCGCGGTTTCGGTGGGGCCATACCGATTGTGCAACTGCACCGCCGGCAACTGCGCCAGCACCCGGTTGCGCAACTCGGCAGGCAGCGCTTCACCGCCGGAGAACAGGCGACGCAGGCTGGTGCATTCGGCAGCCAACGGTTCGTCGACAAACAGCTGCAACAGCGGCGGCACAAAGTGCAGGGTGGTCACGCCGTGCTCCTGCACCAACTGCGCGATGCGATGGGGATCGCGATGCTCGCCGGGGCCGGCCAGCACCAGGCGGCAACCGGTGATCAGCGGCCAGAAACACTCCCACACCGACACGTCGAAACTGATGGGCGCCTTTTGCATCAGCACATCGGTTTCATCCAATTGGTAGGTGGCTTGCATCCACTGCAAGCGCTCGGCCAGCGCGGCATGGGTGTTGCCCACGCCCTTGGGCTGTCCGGTGGAGCCGGAGGTGTAGATCACATAGGCGAGGTTGTCGCCATTGAGGTGCAAACCCGGCGCGTGGGTCGGCCAACTGTCGAGCTTGAGGCTGTCCATGGCTATGACGCACACGCCTTGCGCCGTGGGCAGTTGTTCCAGCAGTGAAGTCTGGGTCAGCAGCAGTTGCACGCCGCTGTCCTTGAGCATGTAGGCCAGGCGTTCGGCCGGGTAATCCGGATCCAGCGGCACATAGGCACCGCCGGCCTTGATGATTGCCAGCAGGCCGATCAGCAGTTGCGGCGAACGCTCGGCGGCGATGGCCACGCACACGTCCGGGCCGACGCCCTTGTCCCGCAGGTAATGGGCCAGGCGGTTGGCCTGGGTGTGCAATTGCGCGAAGGTCAGGCTGCCGTCCTGCCACACCAGTGCGGTGCGTTCCGAGACCTGTTGGTTAAGTTGTTCCGGCAGCCAGCGCTGCGCCGGTGTGCACGGCGCAGCGCTCCACTGCTGTTGTTGGCGCTGCTCGTCGACGTGCAACAGCTTCAGATCGCCGATGGCCTGTTGTGGTTGCTCGCAAATGGCTTGCAGCAGGTTGATGAAGTGCCCGGCCAGGCGTTCGATGGTGGCGGCGTCGAACAGTTCATCGGCGTAGTCGAAGGACAGGCTCAAGCGGCCGTTGCGGTCTTCTTCCGTGTGCAGTTGCAGGTCGAACTTGGCTTCGCGGCTGTGCCATGCCAGCTCGTCGGCAAGCAGGCCCGGCAAGCGGCGCAGGGCGCCGAGGTCACGTTGCTGGTGGTTGAACATCACCTGGAACAGGCCTTGTTCCCGAGCTTGGGGGAAGGCTTCCAGCAGTTGTTCGAAAGGCAGGTCCTGATGGGCCTGGGCGCCCAGCGCTGCGGTGCGGGTTGCCGTCAGCAACTCGGCGAAGGGCAGGCGCGCATCCAGTTCGGCGCGCAGTACGAGGGTGTTGATAAAGAACCCGATCAGGCCTTGGGTTTCCTGGCGCGGACGGTTGGCGTTGGGCACACCGATGCGGATATCGCGCTGGCCGCTGTAGCGATAGAGCAGGCTCTGGAACGCGGCGAGCAACAGCATGAACGGCGTGGATTCGTGGCTTTGGGCAGTCTTGCGAATGGCTTCGCCGAGGCTCGCGCTCACACGCACACTGTGACGCGAGGCACTGCGCAGGTGCTGCGCCGAACGCGGGTGATCGGTGGCCAGGCTCAGGGTTGGGTGCTCGTCGCCCAGTTGTTGTTTCCAGTAAGCCAGTTGCCGCTGGCCCTCGCCTTCGGCCAGCCACTGGCGCTGCCAACTTCCGTAGTCGGCGTATTGCAGGGCCAGCGCTGGCAGCTCCAGGGGTTGGCCCTGGCACGCAGCGGCGTACAGTCGCGAGAATTCGTCGATCAACACGTTCAGCGACCAGCCGTCCGCGATGATGTGGTGCATCGTCACCAGCAGTTGGTGGTCTTCGTCATCCAGGCGCACCAGCGTTACCCACAGCAGCGGGCCTTTCTCCAGGTCGAACTGGGTGCGGGCTTCGTCTTCACGAATCTGCTTGGCACGGGCTTCCCGCTCGGCGGCAGGCAAATCGCTGAGGTCGATGACTTGCAGGTCGAAATCAGCCTTGGCGTCGACCCGCTGGAAGGCCTGGCCATCGCGCTCGAAGAAGCGCGTGCGCAGGGCTTCGTGGCGCTGGATCAATTGCTGGAAGCTTGAGCGCACCGCGTCTTCATCCAACTCGCCGCGCAACCGCAAGGCGCCGGGGATGGTGTAGGCGCTGCTGTGCGGGTCCAGCTGCCAGGTGATCCACAAACGGTTTTGCGCGAGGGATTGCGGCAGGTCTTCCTGTCGCGACAACCCATGGATTGCGCCTTGGGCCACGCCGCCGTCCTGCTGCAATTGCCCGACGCTGGTGGCGAAGGCGGCCAGGGTGGGCGCTTCGAACAACAGGCGCAGGTTCAGTTCCAGGCCGAGGGTTTCCCGCAGCCGGGCGACGACCTGGGTGGCGCTGATGGAGTTGCCCCCCAGCAGGAAGAAGTGATCGTCGGCGGCGACCTGCGTCACCTGCAATTGCTCGCACCAGATCGCGGCAATCCGGCTTTGCAGCTCGGACGCCAGCACCGCATCACCCGCCTGCGCTTGCACGCCGGGGAACTGCGCATAACTGTCGAGGCTGCCGTCCGCCAGGCGTGTGCGGCAGGCCGAGCGCTGCACCTTGCCGCTGGACGTTTTCGGCAAGCCACCGGGGTTGAGCAACACCACCACGCTCGGCGCTTCCTGGCAGGCTTCGGCCACCGCCTGGCGAATCGCCTTGATCAGTGCTTCCGGCGGCAGGATTTTCTGCACGCTGCGGCTGATTTCGGCGGCGATGCCAATGCCTTCCAGGCCCTGGTCATTCACCGCGAACGCGGCGACCCGGCCCTTGCGCACCACTTCCACTTCGCGCTCGATGGCTTGCTCGATGTCCTGGGGATACAGGTTATGGCCCCGCACGATCAGCAGGTCTTTCAGGCGACCGGTGATAAATACCTCACCTTCGCGGATAAACCCGAGGTCGCCGGTCCGCAGCCAGGTACGGCCTTCGTGCCGGACGAAGGTCTTGGCGGTGGCTTCAGGGTTGCGCCAATAACCATGGGCGATGCTCGGGCCGGTGGCCCAGATTTCACCGACGGCATTGTCGGGGAGCGTCGCCAGGGTGGCGGGGTCGGCAATCAGCACCGCGTGCTCGGGCTGGCTGGTGCCGCAACTCATGATCGCCGCGCCCTGCCCTGGCTCGGCGCGATTGGCGGCCAGGGCCTGTTCGTCCAGGCGCAGGGCCGGGATGCCCTGGCCACGAGTGCCGCCGGCAACGAACAAGGTGGCCTCGGCCAAGCCGTAGGAGGCGAAGAAATTGTTCGGGGTAAAACCGCAGGCGGCGAACTTCTCGGCGAAGCGTTCGAGGGTGTCGAGGCGGATCGGCTCGGAGCCGGAATACGCCACGCGCCATTTGCTCAGGTCCAGGCGATCCAATGCCGATTCGCTGACTCGCTCGCTGCACAAGCGATAGGCGAAGTCCGGCCCGCCGCTGATGGTGCCGCCGTATTCGCTGATCGCTTCGAGCCAGCGCAATGGCCGGCCAAGGAAGTACGCCGGCGACATCAATACGCACGGCACACCGCTGAAGATCGGCTGCAGCAGCCCGCCGATCAGGCCCATGTCGTGGTACAGCGGCAACCAGCTGACGATCACGTCGTCGGGGTTCAGGTCGATGCCGAAGCCGCGACGGATCAGCAATTCGTTGGCCACCAGGTTGCCGTGGGTCACTTGCACGCCCTTGGGCAACGCAGTGGAGCCGGAGGTGTATTGCAGGAAGGCGATGTCATCGTCCTGCAAGTTGGGCGCGATCCAATTGCCCGCGATTTCAACATGGAGACTGTCAACGCACAGCAACTGCGGCGCGCCTTCGAGTTGCGCCAGCGAATCACCGAGGCTGGACGTGGTCAGCAGCAACCGCGGCTCGGCGTCTGCAATGATCGACAGCAGCCGCTCCTGATGATGGCGGCGGGCGGACTCCGGCGGATAGGCCGGCACCGCGATGACCCCGGCGTACAGGCAACCAAAGAACGCCGCGACGTAATCCGGCCCGCTGGGGAACAGCAGCACCGCACGATCGCCCAGCCCGGCGTCGGCCTGCAAGGCGGCGGCAATGGTGCGGGCGCGCAGGTCGAGGTCGCGGTAACTGAGGACAACGCTCTGTTCGGCCGTCTCGGCAAGGAAGCGCAACGCCAGTCGATCCGGGGTTTGCGCGGCGCGGCGTTGAAGGGACTGAACCAGGGTGCGGGGAAGTTCGAAGGCGTCCATCATGGGGTTCCTGCCTGAAATCGGCTTACTGGGAAATCGGGGAATGTATGGCCGGGGGCTTGTTCAGCCGGTCGCCCGGGCCATCTGCCGCGCGGCGTCGTTGCGCCAGCGGGCCAGGTGTTCGTCGGCGTAACGCCGCACACAGCGCAGTACGGAACTCTCGTGCTGCACCAGGAAGAAGTGGTGACCGTCGAACATGTCGAGGGAGAAACCGCTGGCGGTGTCTTGCTGCCAGTCCAGCAGTTGATCGGCGCGCACCGTGTCCTGCTTGCCGCCGAATACATGGATGGGCAGGCTCAGCGGCTCACGCTCGCCGTATTCGAAACTGCCGCACAGCAGGAAGTCGGCCCGCAGGATCGGCAGCATCAACTGCATCAGTTCGGCGTTGGCCAGCACGTCTTCGCCCGTGCCCTTGAGTTCCCGCAGGCGGGCGATCAGTTGTTCGTCGTTTTTCTCGATGGCGTATTCGCTGACATCGCGACAGGCCGGGCCGGCGGTACCCGAGGCAAACAGCGCCAATGGCGGCGGCGCGCCCCGTTCGCGCAGGGCATGGGCCAGTTCGAAGGCCAGCAGGCCGCCGAGGCTGTGGCCGAACAAGGCGTAGGGGCCGTCCAGCTCGGCGCGGATCTCATCAGCCAGTTGCCCGGCCAGTTTTTTGATATCGCGCTGCAACGGCTCGTCCATGCGCATGCCGCGCCCCGGCAACTCCAGCGGCCGCACCTGCAACCACTCCGGCAGCGCCCGCCGCCAGCGGCTGTAGACCATGGCGCTGGCGCCGGAGTAAGGCAGGCAAAACAGGCGTAATCGAGCCGGCGTGTTCATTTCAGACCACTCCCGCTCACACGATAAAAACCCATTTTGTCCTCCTCCAGGCGCTGATCCTTGGCCGGTTTGTTAACTGGCCTTTCACCCATGAGAACGGATGGCACCGGGAAATAATTAGTCAGCGAGACGCCGTTCACACCTCTCGATAAAGCATAAGATTAGTTCGTCTTCTCATTTGACAATCATTATCATTAAGCATAATTTGTTGCCCGATGTGTAGGAGGCCTCAGCAAGGACGCCCTCCCCCAACCTTCTCTTGCAACAAGGTGATTTCCATGACGGAACAAGTATCCACAGGCAGGTGCGACTCACCCCTACTCCAGGCCTTCGTCGACAATCGACTGATCCTGGTCAAGATCGCAGCGCGTATTACCGGCTGCCGATCCCGCGCCGAAGACGTGGTGCAAGACGCCTACTTCCGGTTGCAATCGGCCCCCACCATCACGTCATCGTTCAAGGCGCAGCTCAGTTACCTGTTCCAGATCGTGCGCAACCTGGCTATTGATCACTACCGCAAGCAGGCGCTGGAGCTGAAATATTCCGGCACGGAAGAGGAAGGCTTGAATGTGGTTATTCACGGCGCTTCACCTGAGACCTCGCACATCAACTTTTCGACGCTGGAGAACATTGCCGACGCCTTGACCGAGTTGCCTCAGCGCACGCGTTATGCGTTTGAGATGTACCGGCTGCACGGGGTGCCGCAGAAGGATATTGCCAAGGAGCTGGGGGTTTCACCGACGTTGGTGAACTTTATGATTCGCGATGCGCTGGTGCATTGCCGGAAGGTTTCCGGGACCCATAGCGACACGTTTGCGCGGCGGGCCTGACGCGCCACACATCCCATGTGGGAGCGGGCTTGCTCGCGAAAGCGGTGGATCAGTCACACATGCATTGACTGACACTGCGCTTTCGCGAGCAAGCCCGCTCCCACATTTGATCTTCGTGCACTCAGATTTTTTGCTCAGTCAAACCAACCCACACCGCTCAAAAAACCGCTCCCGCCCCAGAATCATCAACGCCGCCCGCTTATGAGGAAAATCAAACTCCTTCTCACAGTGGAAACACTGATTCTGCATATGCCCAATCATCTTCCCGTTATCCGCCCGAGGCTCAGCCACCACACGCTGCGTACGCGGATCATCGAGAAACAAGTAATGCACCAGCGCCGACAACCAACTCGCTACCTTGTGCGGACCACGGTGGTGCTCTTCGCCCACCAGCATATGAATCCCGCGATCGTAATCCGCCGCATCATAAAACGGCGCAATCCGATCCTCCTTCGCCCAATACGCCTCGAAATAAGCAAACGGCTCATCATCGAAACAGCCAATCAACGTCAACGCATGGGGATCCGCTTCCAGCTTGTCCAGATACTCCCGATGCTGTTCCAGGCTGCCAGTTTCCTGCCAGAAATTCGCCACCCGCGCACTGTTCTGCCAACGATTGAAGCGCGCCAGATCAACATCAATCTCCACCGTACGCAGTGAAATCCACGCCCCCAGCCGCGCATCAAACCGCCGATACACCTCGCCCCGCGGCTTCGGCGCACGGGCAGGATGACGCTTGCCGCCGCTGATGATCATCTGCTGCGGATAAGCCCCCGTGAGAGATTGCCCCAGCCACGGTTGCGGCAACTGCCAGAACAGCGTGCGCTCGCAATGAAACTGCCCGGCAACCCCGGTCGCCACCAGCAACCCACTGCGCAAGGCATCTTCCGGCGCATGCTCAAGACACCAGACCAGTCGCTGACGCCCGGGCTCCCTGGCAAACAGCCAATAACACGCCGCCCACAAGGCACGGGCAGCCGGCACACTGGCGGGCTCCTGCAAATGCACCTGCACCTCATCACCCCGCTCAAGGCGCAGGCGAATCAGCGGCTGGCCCTCAAGGGTGAGGCTCAGGCGGCTATCAGTTTCATCAGCATTCAGGGCGGGTCCCGCCGGCAAGGGCAGCACTGACAGGTCATTCAGATTGGACATGGGATGGGCTCACGAATCGTCGACAGTTCAACAAGTGACGTGAGCCGAGGGCAAAAATTTAGACGATCACGGTACCGGCATTACATCGATGCGGTAAGGCTCGAAGATCTTCAGCAACTGGCCGTTGTCCCTCAGCTGCTTGAGCAGCCCGGCGAACGCCGGCCCCGTGATCGGCGCCTTGGGCCGCAGCAACGCATAGTGGTGGTACACCTGGTCGATCCGCTCGGACACCAGGAACTGCCCCGCCGTATCGGCATTGCGCACCAGGAAATCACTGAGGTAGGAACGTGTCACCAGGGCGATGTCGGCCCGGCCCCGGGCGACCATCAGCAGGTTGCTGTCGTGGGAATAGGTCAAGGTGGCGTTGAAGTGCTCCGCCATGTACTTGGGGTCGGGGTTGAAATTGGCGAACGCGTAGTGATAGCCGCTGAACACCGCCAGGCGCTTGCCGGTCAGGTCGGCGAAATACGATTGGTCGCGACCGGGCTCCTGCTGGGCCACGAAGATTTCCGCATCCTCCAGGCCCATGTCGACATCGGTGTGGGCAATATCCTGCCAGCCCCACTTGGGGTTTTCGAAGATCGCCATGTCCACCCGACCTTGCTGGAAGTCGCGAAAACGCCGGGGAATCGAGGTGGGTACCAGCACAAACTGGTAGTCGGTTTGCAGGGCGTTCAAGGCTTCCACCAGTTGCGGCAGCAACCCGGTGTCGGCACCCTGCTCCGGGCGCACGGTGTATGGCGGGAAATGCGCAGCACCGACCCTCACCAGTTGGGCGGCCGAGGCAGGCATCAGCCACAGTGCGCCAAGTGCCCATATTGAGAGTCCTGCAGCCAATCGCCAAGGCGAAAACATCAAGGCACACACCGTCGAAAACTTTGATCCCGCTAAGCTAGGCGTTTTTGTCTATCGAGACAACTTTCTGCCACACAATTAATAGCTTGCGCGAAAGGGCTAGTCAGCTTTCAACACCATCAGCAAGGCTTCGTCGGCCAGTTGCTCCAGGGTCATGCTGCCGTGGGCGCGAAACCAGGTGGTGGTCCAGGACAAGGCGCCCGTCAGGAAACGCCGCGTGATAAACACATCGCCCTTGATGTAACCGGCGTTTTTCGCCTCCCCCAGCACCTGCAACCAGATCTCTTCGTAGATATCGCGCAAGGCCAGCACCTGGGCCTGGCCCTCGGCCGACAGGGAACGCCATTCATACACCAGCACCGCCATGGCCTCGCCACTGCCGCCCATGATCGACTGCAATTCGCAACGAATCAGCGCCAGCACCCGCTCGCGCACGTTGCTCGCCTCGGCCAGAGAAGCGCGCATCAGGGCGGTGTTGTAGTGGATGGTTTCCTCCATCACCGCCCGCAGGATTTCGTCCTTGCTCTTGAAGTGATGAAAGATGCTGCCGGACTGGATCCCGACCGCGCCGGCCAGGTCACGCACGGTGGTGCGCTCAAAACCCTTGTTGCGAAACAGGTGGGCCGCGGTTTGCAGCAGCTTGCCACGGGCACTGTCGGGGTCGGTCAATTGGCCGGCTTCGACCATGGTGCGCATCACCCGCAGGGCTTTTTGCTCATCCATGCTGCTCTCCTTAACTTCTGGTTACGTCTTGGGCGGCAATTTAGGCCGTGGCAGCCAACCAAGCAAGCGCTTGGGGCAAAGTTATGACCAGAGTTTACAAACCAAGCGCTTGCTTGGTAGTGTGGGTGCCAGCAAACCAGAGGAAGGACGCCCCATGAACAAGACGGTACGCATCGGCTGCGCCAGCGCCTTCTGGGGCGACACCTGCACCGCCGCTGCGCAGTTGGTGCACGGCGGCACGCTGGATTACCTGGTGTTCGACTACCTGGCGGAAGTCACCCTGTCGATCCTCGCCGGAGCGCGAATGAAAGATCCCCAGGCCGGCTATGCCACGGATTTCGTCGAGGTGCTGACGCCGCTGCTGGCGGATATCCAGCGCCAGGGCATCCGCGTGATCAGCAACGCCGGCGGGATCAACCCCCAGGCCTGCGCCGCCGCGTTGCAGGCGGCCTGCGACCAGGCCCGAATCCCGTTGAAGATCGCCGTACTGCTGGGGGATGACCTGCAACCGCAGTTCAAGCAACTGCACGGCGTCACCGACATGTTCAGCGGCGCGCCCTTGCCGCCGATGTGCGTATCCACCAACGCCTACCTCGGCGCGCCCGGTATCGTGCAGGCGTTGAAGCTGGGCGCCGATATCGTCATCACCGGCCGTGTGGTCGACAGCGCAGTGGTCAGCGCAGCGCTGGTGCATGAATTCGACTGGTCCTGGCAGGACTACGACCGCCTGGCCCAGGCGGCATTGGCCGGGCATATCATCGAATGCGGCGCGCAGTGCACCGGCGGCAACTTCACCGATTGGCGGGAGGTACCGGACTACGAACACATCGGTTTCCCGATTGTGGAGGTCAGTGCCGACGGCCAGTTCACCGTCAGCAAGGTCGAGGGCACCGGCGGACTGATCAGCGAACTGAGCGTCGCCGAGCAACTGCTGTATGAAATCGGCGACCCGCGCGCCTACCTGTTGCCCGACGTGATCTGCGACTTCAGCCAGGTCAAGCTCCGGCAACAAGGCAAAAACCGCGTGCACCTGCACGGCGCCAAAGGCCTGCCGCCCACCGACCAATACAAGGTCAGCGCCACCTACCCGGATGGTTTTCGCTGCACCGCCAGTTGCCTGATCGCCGGGATCGACGCGGTGGCCAAGGCCGAACGGGTCAGCCAGGCGATCATCAACAAGACCTCAGAGCTGTTCAGTCAGCGCGGCTGGGCGCCCTACACCGACATCAACATCGAACTGCTGGGCAGCGAAGCCACCTACGGCCCCCATGCCCAACGCCAGGACTGCCGCGAAGTGGTGGTGAAACTGGCGGTGCGTCACCCCAGCAAACAGGCGCTGGTGCTGTTCGCCCGGGAGATTGCCCAGGCGGCCACCGGCATGGCGCCGGGGCTCACCGGAATCGTCGGCGGGCGACCTACGGTGTACCCGCTGATTCGGTTGTTTTCATTCCTGATCGATAAAAGCGCCTGCCAATTGCACGTCGACTTCCTTGGCGAACGGCATGCCTGCGAATTGCCCGTCGCCAAACCGCTGAACACCTCGATCGCATTGATCGACCCGCCCAAACCCCAAGGCCGCGCCGACGCCAACGTGCCGCTGGTCAAGCTGGCCGTGGCCCGCTCCGGCGACAAGGGCAACCACAGCAACATCGGGGTGATCGCCCGCGAGCCCGACTACCTGCCGTGGATCGCCGAGGCACTGACGCCCGAAGTGATCGTCGACTGGATGAGCCACGTGCTCGACCCGATCCACGGCCGCGTCGAGCGCTGGTATTTGCCCGGTAGCCACAGCCTGAACTTCCTGCTGGAAAACGCCCTGGGTGGCGGCGGGATTGCCAGCCTGCGCATCGATCCCCAAGGCAAGGCCTTCGCCCAACAGTTGCTGGAAATCCCGATTGCCGTGCCGCAGCACATTGCCGATCAATTCACTTAAAGGACCCGCGCCGTGGCCTTCGACTCGATCTTCAAAGCCGACCTGTTCCAGGGGCAGACCATCATCGTTACCGGCGGCGGCAGTGGCATTGGCCGTTGCACCGCCCACGAGCTGGCAGCCCTCGGCGCCCATGTGATTCTGGTGGGGCGCAAGCCGGAAAAACTGCAAACGGTGGCGGCGGAGATCAGTGAGGACGGCGGTCGCGCCAGCTGGCAGGCCTGCGATATTCGTGATGAAGAAGCGGTCAAGGCACTGGTCGGCCAGGTCCTGCAGGAGCACGGCCCGATTCATGGCCTGGTGAACAACGCCGGCGGCCAGTACCCCTCGCCGCTCGCGTCGATCAACCAGAAGGGCTTTGAAACCGTGTTGCGCACCAACCTGGTGGGCGGTTTCCTGATGGCCCGGGAAGTGTTCAACCAGAGCATGAGCAAGCACGGCGGGTCCATCGTCAACATGCTCGCCGACATGTGGGGCGGCATGCCCGGCATGGGCCACTCCGGTGCGGCACGTTCGGGCATGGACAACCTCACCAAGACCGCCGCCGTTGAATGGGGTTACGCCGGGGTGCGGGTCAACGCCGTGGCGCCGGGCTGGATTGCCTCCAGCGGCATGGACACCTACGAAGGCGCATTCAAGGCGGTGATCCCGACCTTGCGCGAGCATGTTCCGCTCAAGCGCATCGGCACCGAATCGGAAGTCAGCGCGGCGATTGTGTTCTTGCTCAGCCCCGCCGCCGCGTTCGTCAGCGGCAGCACCTTGCGTATCGACGGCGCCGCCAGCCTGGGCAGCCGCGCCTGGCCGCTGCACAAGGCGCAACCGCCGAGCGTGTCCTTTAATGGTTTCCACCGGGCTTACTTGCCGGACGTGCTCAAGGAGGAGAAATAAGCCATGCCGGTGATCGACTCGCAACTCGACGCCCACAGCCCGCAATTCGCGCAGAACCGCGAAGCGATGCTCACGGGCGTCAATCAATTGCGCCAGCTGGAGCAAAACCTGCTGGGCAAGGCCGCCGAAGCCAAGGCCAGGTTCGACAAGCGCGGGCAACTGCTGCCACGGGAACGCCTGAATTTATTGCTCGACCCCGGCGCGCCGTTCCTCGAACTGGCGAGCCTAGCCGGCTACAAACTGCACGATGACAAGGACGGCAGCGCCGCTGGCGGCGGGTTGATCGCCGGCATCGGCTACGTCAGCGGCGTGCGCATGCTGGTGGTGGCCAACAACAGCGCGATCAAGGGCGGGACCATTTCCCCCTCTGGCCTGAAAAAATCCCTGCGCCTGCAACAGATCGCCATGGAAAACAAACTGCCGGTGGTGACGCTGGCAGAAAGCGGCGGCGCCAACCTCAACTACGCCGCCGAGATTTTCGTCGAAGGCGCCCGCAGCTTCGCCAACCAGGCGCGGATGTCGGCCATGGGCTTGCCGCAGATCACCGTGGTGCATGGCTCGGCCACGGCGGGCGGCGCTTATCAGCCGGGTCTTTCGGATTACGTGGTGGTGGTGCGTGGCAAGGCCAAGCTGTTCCTGGCCGGCCCGCCGCTGCTCAAGGCCGCCACCGGCGAAGTCGCCACCGATGAAGAACTGGGCGGCGCCGAGATGCATGCGCAAACCGCCGGCACCGCTGAATACCTGGCGGAAAACGACGCTGATGGTGTGCGCATCGTGCGTGAGATTGTCAGCCTGTTGCCGTGGGATGACCGCTTGCCGCCTGTGCCAAAGCGCGCTTACAGCGAGCCGCTGTACCCGATTGACGAGCTGTTGGGGCTGATCCCCGACGATCCGAAAAAGCCCTACGACGTGCGCGAAATCCTCGCGCGGTTGGCGGACGCTTCCAACTTCCTCGAATTCAAGGGCGAGTTCGACCCGCACACCGTCTGCGGCCACCTGCATATCCAGGGCCGCGCCTGTGGCTTTATCGGCAACAACGGGCCGATCACCCCGAAGGGTGCGAGCAAGGCCGCGCAATTTATCCAGCTGTGCGACCAGAGCCAGACACCGCTGCTGTTCTTCCACAACACCACCGGCTTCATGGTGGGCACCGAGTCGGAACAGCAAGGCGTGATCAAGCACGGCGCGAAGATGATCCAGGCGGTGGCCAATGCCCGGGTGCCGAAACTGACCATCGTCGTCGGCGGCTCCTATGGTGCCGGCAACTATGCGATGTGCGGCCGTGGGCTCGACCCGCGTTTTATCTTCGCCTGGCCCAACAGTCGCACCGCCGTGATGGGCGGCGCCCAGGCGGGCAAGGTGCTGCGGATCGTCACCGAAGCCAAGCAACTGAAAGACGGCCTGGTGCCCGACCCCAAGGTGCTCGACATGCTCGAACAGGTCACCGCACAGAAACTCGACAGCCAGTCCACCGCCCTTTATGGCAGCGCGAACCTGTGGGACGACGGGCTGATTGATCCACGTGATACACGAACCTTGCTCGGGTTTCTGCTGGACATCTGCCACGAGGCCGAGGTGCGGCAACTACAGCCCAACAGCTTTGGTGCAGCGCGGTTTTGATGATCGTTCCCACGCCCCGCGTGGGAATGCAGCCCGGGACGCCCCGCGTCCCCATAGGGAGAACAATAAAAATGATCTTCACCCAGGAACACGAAGCACTGCGTCGCACCGTCCGTGGCTTTGTCGAGCGCGAGATCAACCCGCATGTGGATGAGTGGGAAAAGGCCGGACGCTTTCCGATCCACGAGATCTTCCGCAAGGCCGGCGACCTCGGTTTGCTGGGTATTTCCAAGCCGGAAAAATTCGGTGGCATGGGCCTCGACTACAGCTACTCGATCGTCGCCGCCGAAGAGTTCGGCAGCATTCGCTGCGGCGGCATCCCGATGTCCATCGGCGTGCAGACCGACATGTGCACCCCGGCCCTCGCCCGCTTCGGCTCCGATGAATTGCGCGAAGAATTCCTGCGCCCGGCCATCAGCGGTGAACAGGTGGGCTGCATCGGCGTTTCGGAAACCGGCGCCGGCTCCGACGTGGCCGGGCTGAAAACCCATGCCCGCAAGGACGGCACTGACTACGTGATCAACGGCAGCAAGATGTGGATCACCAACTCACCGAGCGCCGACTTCATCTGCCTGCTGGCCAACACCTCCGACGACAAGCCGCACATCAACAAGTCGCTGATCATGGTGCCGATGAACACCCCCGGCATCAGCGTCAGCCCGCCCCTGGAAAAGCTCGGCATGCACAGCTCGGAAACCGCCCAGGTGTTTTTCGACGACGTGCGCATCCCCCAGCGCAACCGCATCGGCCATGAAGGTGCGGGATTCATGATGCAGATGCTGCAGTTCCAGGAAGAGCGGCTGTTCGGCGCGGCCAATATGGTCAAGGGCCTGGAGTACTGCATCGACAGCACCATCGATTACTGCAAGGAACGCAAGACCTTCGGCAAGGCGCTGATCGACAACCAGGTGATCCACTTCCGCCTGGCCGAACTGTCCACCGAAATCGAATGCCTGCGGGCGCTGGTGTACCAGGCCACCGAGCAGTACATCAAGGGCCAGGACGTGACGCGCCTGGCCTCCATGGCCAAGCTCAAGGCCGGCCGCCTGGGCCGGGAAGTCAGCGACAGTTGCCTGCAATATTGGGGCGGCATGGGGTTCATGTGGGACAACCCGGTGGCCCGGGCTTATCGCGATGTGCGGCTGGTGTCGATTGGTGGTGGGGCGGACGAGATCATGCTGGGGATCATCTGCAAATTGATGGGCACCCTGCCGGGGAAGAAGTCGTGAACACGTTGTTGCTGGAACCGCATAACGGGGTGCTGCATGTGACCCTCAATCGGCCGGACAGCCGCAATGCCATGAGCCTGGAAATGGTCAACGAACTGCGTGCGGTACTGGCCGATGTGGCTGGGGACAAGAGCGTGCGGGCGTTGGTTATCAGCGGCGCGGGTGGGCATTTTTCGGCCGGTGGCGATGTGAAGGACATGGCTCGCGCGGGAGCCGCGGGAGGCTTGCAGGCGTTGAACCGGGCGTTCGGCACGCTGTTGCAGGAAGTGGAGGCGCTGCCGCAGGTGGTGATTGTGGTGCTTGAGGGTGCCGTGCTGGGCGGCGGGTTTGGGTTGGTGTGTGTCAGTGATGTGGCGATTGCGGATCATCAGGCGCAGTTTGGGTTGCCGGAGACCGGCCTTGGGTTGTTGCCGGCGCAGATTGCGCCGTTCGTGGTGAAGCGTATCGGGTTGACCCAGGCGCGGCGGCTGGCTTTGACGGCGGCGCGGTTTGATGGGGTTGAGGCGCTGCGGTTGGGGTTGGTGCATTTTGTGGAGCACGATCCGCAGGCGTTGGCGGAGCGGCTGGATGAGGTGTTGGGGCAGGTTTTGCGATGTGCTCCGGGGGCTAATGCGCGGACCAAGGCGTTGCTGCTGGCCAGTGGTGAGCAGGTTTTGGGGCCGTTGTTGGACCAGGCTGCCGAGTGGTTTGCCGAGGCGGTTTATGGTGAGGAAGGGGTTGAGGGGACTCAGGCGTTTGTGCAGAAGCGCAGGCCGGGGTGGGCGCGATGAATCGGGGGCATATCCGTTATTTTTGTAATGGCGACTATAGGTTCCGCTCTTACAGCGGGTCACTTTTGAAAAGCGCAAAAGTAACCAAAACGCTCTTGCCCCACCACTCGGCACCTCGCCTGGGCTCGGTGTGCCCTCACTCCG
>NZ_JACAPN010000050.1:0-149 GCF_013385665.1 Pseudomonas sp. D4002 | reverse complement strand
AAAGCTAAAGCGGGCACGGTTCAAATGTAGGAGCTGGCTTGCCGGCGATGGCATCAACTGGGTGTACCTGATGCACCGAGGTGTCTGCATCGCCGGCAAGCCAGCTCCTACAGAAAAGCAGCTCTGCTTTCGCTCTGGCTTTTGATCTG
>NZ_JACAPN010000005.1:41526-50804 GCF_013385665.1 Pseudomonas sp. D4002 | reverse complement strand
TTAGCCGCGCCGGGCCATGGATGGCCCGTCGCGGCGGCCCGCGGAGCAATGCCGGAGTGAGGGAACACCGAGCCTAGGCGAGGTGCCGACAGGCGGGGCAGAGCCCTTTGCTTACTTTGGGGCTTTTCCAAAGTGAGCCGCTGTAAGAGCGGAACCATAGGTGGCCGTTACCGAAGAAACGGATATGCACACCACACCACACCACCACTCAAATCCTGCGTCTACGCCCCAACTGCGGAATCCCCAAAGCAGGCACCACCTCCACCCGCTCCACCCTCCTCCCAACCACCCCCGCCAACCCCACCACCGTCGGCTGACTGAACAACGACCGGGCATCCACCTCCAACCCCGCCTTACGCAGCCGCGCCACCACCCCCACGGCCAACAACGAATGCCCCCCCAACTCAAAGAAATGATCCTGACGCCCCACCCGATCCAGCTTCAGCACCTGCGCCCAAACCCCAGCAATCACCGTCTCCACCTCCCCCTGAGGCGGTTCATAGGCGCGACTCAACACCGCCTCCACCCCAGGCTCCGGCAACCCCTTGCGATCCAGCTTCCCCGCCGGATTAAGCGGCCACACCTCCACCCGCACAAACGCCGAAGGCACCATGTACTCAGGCAACCCCTCCACCATGTAACTGCGCAACGCCTCAAGCTCCGGCACCGCATCACGAACAGTGAAATACGCCACCAACCGCTCATCCCGAATCAACGCCGCCACCTCGCGCAATGCAGGATGCGCCGCCAACCGCGCCTCAACCTCCCCCAGCTCCAGCCGCACCCCACGCAGCTTCACCTGAAAGTCATTGCGCCCCAGAAACTCCAGGTTCCCGTCCGGCAAATACCGCACCAGATCCCCCGTGCGATACAACCGATCCCCCGCCACAAACGGGCTGTCGATAAACCGCTCCGCCGTCATCTGCTCCAACCCCAGATACCCGCGAGCCACGCCCACCCCGCCGATATGCAACTGCCCACTGCACCCCAGCGGCACCGGCCGATCATGCTCATCCAATACGTAAAGCCGGGTATTACTGATGGCCCGCCCAATCGGCAACTGCAACCCCGGCACCGGCGCACCCGGCTCCAGCGTCCAGGCACTGCTGTCCACCGTCGCCTCGGTCGGTCCGTAGACGTTATGCAAGCGCACCTTGGGCAATCGCGCCTGAACCCCACGGGCCAAGGCCTCTGTCAGCTCCCCACCACCGCATAAAACGTCGGTAAGGCTGGTACAAAGCGCAGACTCCTCCAGCTCCAGAAACTGCTGCAACATCGCCGGCACAAACTTGATCACGCTGACCTGTTGCTCACGAATCACCTGCGCCAGGTACGCCGGTTCACGGTGCCCATCGGGACGCGCCAGGACCAGGCGCATGCCATTGGTCAGCGGCCAGAACAGCTCCCACACCGAACCGTCAAAACTGAACGGCGCCCGCTGCAACAACGCGCCACCCTCGGCATTCGGGCACAGTTGCGAGCCCCAGTGCATCAGGTTGCCCAGGCCCCGATGCTCGATCATCACGCCCTTGGGCGTGCCGGTGGAGCCGGAGGTGTACATCACGTACGCCAGGTTGCGTACGCTCAGCCCCGGCACTCGCGGGTTGCCTTCAGGCGCCTGCTGCCAGGCGCCGTGGTCGAGGTCGATCACCGGTATCGACACCGCCCCCGGCAAATCCCGGGTCGCGCCGTGTACCAGCAAGGCGACCGGCGCGCTGTCTTGCAGCATGTAGGCGAGACGCTCGCGAGGGTAGCCCGGGTCCAACGGTACATAGGCGCCCCCCGCCTTGAGGATGGCCAGCAAGCCCACCACCAGGTCCAACCCGCGCTCGACACACAAGGCCACCCGCGAATCCGGCTGCACGCCGCGCTCGCGCAGGTGATAGGCCAGGCGGTTGGCGCGCTCGTTGAGCTGGCGGTAAGTCAGTTGCTGCTCACCGGCCTGCACCGCCACCGCGTGAGGTGTGTGCCGGGCATGGGCTTCGAACAGGGCGTGGACGGTCTGGTCCACGGGGTAGTCGGTTTCGCTGGCGTTGAAGTCCACCAGTTGCTGTTGCAGTTCGGTCGCGGGCAGCACCTGCACATCGAACAGCGGCGCCTCGGGCGTCTCCACCAATCCCGCCAGCACCGTGCCAAGGTAGTCCAGCAGGCGCTGGGCACCGACCTTGCGGGGCGCCTTGGCCTTGAGCCGGAAACCGCTGGCCAGGTCGTCCACCGTCAGCATCAGTGGGTAGCTGAGGATGTCTTCGCTGCTCAGCAATTCGATGCCGGGCTGCAGCACCTCGAGTGCCTCGACCGAGACATGCCGGTAATTCAGCAGGCTGTTGAACAGCGGTGTGACGCCGCTGCAACGCTGGGCCAACGCCAGGGACGCTTGCTCGTGGGCGAGCAAGGCGCTGAGTTGCTGCTGCGTCTGCCTGATCGCCTCGCGCACCGTCACCCCGGCCAGGCGTACCCGCAGCGGCAAGGTGTTGATGAACATGCCCAGGGCACGGTCGGCGCCCTCACCTGCTTGCAAACGCCCCAGCAGAACCGTACCGAACACCACATCGTCACGGCCCGAGACGCGACCCAGTACATGGGCCCACGCCAGATGAAACAGGCTCGCCGCGCTGACACCCAAGGTGCGGGCCTGCTCACGCAACAACTGGCCGAGTGCGTCGGGAAGCAGCACGTCGGCTTCCTCGGTGTCACGGCGATCCGCCTGGCGTTCCTGTAAACCGAAGGCCAGGGTCGGCTCGTCGACATCCGCCAGCCGCTCGCGAAAGAACGCTTCGTGCCCGGCCTCGCGTTCCGCTGACCGGGCCTGGGCGACCACGTTGCGATAGGGCACCGGCGCCGGCAATTGCTGTTGCTGGCCAAGCAGATGAGCCTGGATTTCCGCCATCAGTACTTGCGTGGAAGTGGCGTCGTTCACCAGGTGATGGAAACGCAGCATGCCTACCCAACGGCGGTTCTGCCGGTCTTCGGCGTAATCCAGGGCCATCAGCGGCGCCTTGCGCAAGTCCAGTGGCCGCTGGCGTTCGCGCAGTTGTTCGAGAATTGAGTCCCCCTGGAGGGCCACCGGTTGCACGTCCAGAATCGCCTTGCGCCACACCACTTGCATCGGTTGTTCGAGGGCATCCCACGCCAGGCTGGTGCGCAGGATGTCATGGCGGTCGATCACCTGTTGCAGCGCCTGGGCGAACGCCTCCAGCTGTTCACGGCGGGCAAAGCTGAACATCGCGTGTTGCTGGTACGGATCGCGCTTGTCGGTGATGTGGTGATACAGCAGGCCTTCCTGCAACGGCGCCAGCGGGTAGATCTCCTGCACATTGGCGGCGCCACCGGGGATCGCGGCGACGATGCGTTCTATCGTCGGCGGGTCCAGTTCGGCCAGCGCCAGCAGGTCCGGAGTAATCAATTGGCAACCTGCCGGAACACGGTTGGCCGGCACATCAAGCTCGGTGCCCTGGCCGACCGCTGCCGCCAGTGCGGCCAGGGTCGGCTGGCCGAACAGCACCTGCACGTCGGCCTGCAACCCGGCCTGGCGCATGTGCTGCACCAACTGGACCGCCAACAACGAATGGCCGCCCAACTCGAAGAAATGGTCATGCCGCCCCACCCGCTTGACGTGCAGCACATCGGCCCAGATCTGCGCCAGGGCGATTTCCGTAGGCCCTTCGGGGGCTTCGTAAATTCGACTGACAAATGCATCGGCACCGGGTGCCGGCAAGGCCTTGCGGTCGAGTTTGCCGTTGGCCGTCAGGGGCAACGCGTCCAGCTTTACGTAGGCCTGCGGCACCATGTAATCCGGCAAGCGTGACTTGAGATGGGCGCGAAGCGCTTCAATCGCAACCGGCGCGTGCTCGGTGAACCAGGCCAACAGCTGCCCCTCGCGTACCAGCACCACCGCTTCGGTGACCCCTTCATAACCCGCCAGGGCGGACTCGATTTCCCCCGGCTCGATACGCACGCCGCGAATTTTTACCTGGTCGTCGTTGCGGCCCAAATATTCAATATTCCCATCCGGCAGCCAACGCGCCAGGTCGCCGGTGCGGTACATGCGGCCTGGGTTGAATGGGTCATCAAGGAAGCGCTCTGCGGTCATGTCCGGGCGGTTCAAATAGCCCCGCGCCACGCCTTTCCCGCCGACGTACAACTCGCCTGCAGTACCGATGGGCACCGGCCGCTGTTGCTCATCCAGCAGGTAGACCGCGGCATTCGCGATGGGTTTGCCGATGTGCAGCGCCTGCCCGGCCTCAACGAGGCCCGAGGTGGCAACCACGGTGGCTTCAGTGGGACCGTAGTTGTTGATCACCGTGAAACTGCGCGCCTGGTTGAACTGGCGCAGGCGGTCGCCACCAATCAGCAGCGTGCGCAAAGTCGGGTGTTCGATATTCTGGCTGAACGCATACTCGGCCACCGGCGTGGGCAGGAAGCATACGTCCAGTGGTTGCGCGCGCCACCAGGCCAGCAGCGCGTCGATGTCTTCGGCGCCGTCGTGGGCCGGCGGCAAGTGCAAGGTCGCGCCCACGCACAGCGCTGGCCAGACCTCCCAGGCCATGGCGTCAAACCCGAAACCGGCAACGCTGGCGGTATGGCTGCCCGCGTGCAAATCGAAGGCCTGGCAATGCCAGTCCACCAGGTTGGCCACGGTGTGGTGCTCCACCATCACGCCCTTGGGCAGGCCGGTGGAGCCCGAGGTGTAGATCACATAAGCGAGGTTGGCGGGTGTCATCGCCACTTGCGGGTTGCGCGCCAACTGCGCCGTGGCGTGATCCAGATTGATGACCGGCACGCTCAATACCGGTAGACGCTCGAGCAAATCCGTCTGCGTCAGCACCGCCACCGGCGCGCTGTCATCGAGCAGGTAGTGCAGGCGCTCGGCAGGATGGGCCGGGTCCACCGGGACATAACAGGCGCCGGACTTGAGAATCCCCAGCAAGCCCACCAGCGTCTCCAGGCCGCGCCGGGCGACGATCGCCACACGGTCGTCGGGCTTTACCCCCAGCACCAATAGCTGCCGCGCCAGGGCATTGGCCCGTTGATTCAATTGGTCATACGTCAATCGCTGCCCCTGATACACCGCCGCCACCGCATGCGGGGTCACCGCGGCCTGGGCCTCGACGCGCCCATGCAGGGTTTGCGCTGCGGGATAGGCCTGGGCGGTGGCGTTCCAGCGTTGCAACTGCGTGGTTTCGTCGGGCGTTATCAGTGAGAAGTCAGCCAGGGGCAGCGCGGTGTTTTCCAGCCCCTGCTCCAGCACATACACCAGGCGATCGGCCAGGGCCTGCACCTCGTGTGCCTGGAAGTACGCCTCGTTGTAGACGCAGTGCAGGCACGCCGTGTCGTGGTAGCGATTGCTGCGCAAGTGAATCGCCAGCGGCAACGGCTCATGGTGGTTGGACACCTTGATCGCCCGGGCCGATGCCTGGCCGTAGCGAAATTCATGGTCGTCCTGCTCATAGGACACCGACAGGTCGAACAGTTGGCCGCGGTCGGCGCGCAGCAAACCCAGCTCGCGATTCATCTCGCTCAGCGGGAAACGTTGATGTCGGAAATCCTGCTGGAGCTGGTCGCGTACGCCACGCACCAGGGCGCTGAAAGGCAGGTCGTCGCGGAACTGCAAGCGCACGGCACTGACCTGGGTGAACAGCCCCAGGGTCGAACGAAAGCGTGCATTGGAACGGTTGAGTATCGGCAGCCCCACCACCCACTCCTGGCGCTGGCCGGTGCGGCTGAAGTACAGGTACATCGCCGCCAATAACACATGGAACGCCGACGCCTGGTAATGGTTCGCCACCCGCGCCATGCGATTGAGCAGCGCCGCCGGAAACGGTGCTACCAGGGTGTTGCTCGGTGCCTCGCCCTTGGCCTGGTAACGGCGCGTCAGCAGCGGCTCTGGCAGCGCCTGGTATTTGTCCAGCCAGTAGCTGCGGTCCCGGGCGTAACGGGCCGACTCGCGATAGCGTTCATCGTTGTCGATGAAGTCGATATAGGACGGCGCCGACAGGTCCGGCTGCCGGCCCTGCTCCAGGGCGCTGTAGATACCTGCAAGGGATTGCAGCATCTGGCCAAAGCCCCAGCCATCGAGAATCAGGTGGTGAGCCTGGGTGCCGAGGCGGTAATGCTGGTCATCGAGCTTGACCAGGAAGAAGCGGAACAACGGCTCATCGACCAGCGCATAGGCTCGCGCCATCTGCGCCTGCAACAAGGCCTCGGCGGCCGCGCGGGGATCCGGCTGGCGCGAGACGTCATGCTGCGGCACCGATACCGCCATGGCCTCGGCAAACGCCTGCCGTGGCAAGCCATCGGCCGCCACTTGCAACACCGTACGCAATGCGTCGTGCTTGGCCACCAGGTGCTCGATGGCTCGCTGGATCAATGCGGGATTCACGGTGCCCGTGAGTTCGATATAACCCCCGATGTTGTACAGCGGCGAGTCACCGAGGCGCAGTTGGTCGAGCCAGATATCCCGCTGGGCGGCGGTCAGGGGGAAATACGTCATAAGATCCTTCTCATGTGAGGTGTCGATAAGGCGCACAACGCCCCATTGAGGCGAAATCAACGGGATTTAAGCATCGCCCCGGAGGGCCGTATGTCACCCGAAACCCGGACAGCCCGGGTACCGCGCCGGGGTTGGCTGATGGTTCAGTGCTGAAACGATTAAATGGATGTAAGAGATTGGCTACATCTGGCCGATGCCATATAGCCGGGCATTTCGAGAAAATTGAGTAAATATGTTTTATATCAACTAGTTAACAAACTCTAAAATCCTTTTACCCTGCAGCTTCAGCCTATATCCCTGTCGGAAATGACGAAATAATGGCGCGCTTTTTATGGCAGGTTGTGTCCCTCGTTTCCGCTACATACGTAGGACAAATCCACGTGGCTAAATGAAGCCTCGAGCACCGACCCAGGTTCAAGGAGAACGGGAGGCCTGCACACGTACGGGCAACCGTTGACGGTTTTCGACATCAAGGATGAGATGGCTATGAGTCTGACCAGCAGTATTCGGAATATGGAAAATCCGCATTTTTATTTCGAGTTGGGAGAGTTGATTTCAAGCACCGGCACTGAACACTTCGCAGCGAACATGCTGCAACTGGTCAACAAGCTGGTACCGGTTCACTTGGTGGACCTCAGTGAATGGACCCTCGACGAGCACCAGGCCTGCGTGCTCGATATCAAGTTACTTGGCAGCGACGGGTTGAAGCAGGACCTGCCGCCACCGCGCACCCTGCATCACCGCGACGATCATCCGCTGCTGAAAAAAATGCTCGGCATGAACGACCCGCTGTTGATCCAGATGAATGCCAAGGCCGACAGCACCCACACCCGCGGCACCTCCCATCAGTGCAACCTGGTATCGCGCCAGGCCAATCGGCGCTGCGTGATTTCGTTCTACCGGCCCCACACCCAACGCGCCTTTTCCCTGGCGCAGTTGTCGTTTCTCAAGAGCCTTTCGGAAACCTTGCTGCCGTTGATCGAGCGCCACGCGCAGATCAATCGACAGGCCCCGCCGGTAGCGCCCGAGCCCTCTAAAACTCCGTTGGAGCAGTCGCAATTGCAGCGCGAATTCTATAAACGCCTGTCACTCAGTGACATCACCTTATCGGCGCGGGAACAGGAGGTTTGCCTGGGGTTGTTGACCGGCGGAACCGTACCGCAGATGGCCGAGAAACTCAGCGTAAAAAACAGCTCCATCGAAACCTACCTCAAGCGCGCGGCGGCTAAACTGGGCGTGAGTGGCCGGCATGGCCTGGCCAAATGGATGGTTGGCGCGTGATGAAAAAACTGATGCTCGGCGTGGCGTGTGTGCTTGGCGGGTGTTCGTTGATCCCGGACTATCAGCGGCCCGAGGCACCGACCCCGGCGCACTACCCGGTGTATAACGCGGACCGGGTGGGGCCATCGGCCGCCGGGCCTGACTGGCAACAGTTGTTCCGTGACCCGGTGATGCGGCAGTTGATTGGCCAGGCCCTGGTGAATAACCGTGACCTGCGGGTGGCGGCGCTGAATGTCGAAGCGTTCCAGGCGCAGTACCGCATCCAGCGTGCCGACCTGTTCCCGGCGGTGTCTGCCACGGGTGCCGAAAACCGCCAGAAAGTCCCGCGGCGCGCCACTACCACCGGCAAGTCTGCGATCACCTCTACCTATTCGGCGACATTGGGCGTCAGCGCCTACGAGCTGGATTTTTTCGGCCGCGTACGCAGCCTCAGTGAGCAGGCGATGCTGCAATACCTGGCCACTGAAGAAGCTCGGCGCAGCGCGCAACTGAGCCTGGTGGCCAACGTCGCCAACGCTTACCTGACCTGGCGCGCCGACCAGGAACTGCTGGCCCTGGCCCGGCAGACGCTGGCCTCGGACGAGCACAGCCTGCGTCTGACGTCGCGCAGTAAAACGGCGGGCAAGGCGACGTCGATTGATGTGATCCAGGCCCAGACCAGCGTCGAAAGTACCCGGGCAAGCATTGCGCGCTACCAGCGGCAGGTGGCCCAGGACCTCAACAGCCTGGCGTTGCTGGTGGGTGGGCCGGTGCCGGATTCTTTGCCGGCACAGCCGCTGTCCGACGACCTGGTAGCCCGGGTGCCGGCCGGGTTGCCGTCGGACCTGCTGCAACGGCGGCCGGATATTGTGCAGGCCGAGTATCAGCTTCAGGCGGCCAACGCGAATATTGGCGCGGCGCGGGCGGCGTTTTTTCCTTCGGTTACGCTGACGGCCAACGCGGGTACCTCGAGTAAGGATCTGTCGGGATTGTTCCAGGGGGGCTCGGGGAGTTGGGGGTTCCAGCCGCAGATCAATCTGCCGATCTTCAACGCGGGCAGCCTGCGGGCCAGCCTGGATTACGCGAAGATTCAGAAGAACATTTATGTCGCGCAGTATGAGAAGTCGATTCAGACCGCGTTCCAGGAAGTCTCGGACGGGCTGGCGGCGCGGCAAACGTATAACGAGCAACTGGCGGCGCAGCGGGATTTTGTTCGGGCCAACCAGACGTATTACGACCTGGCTCAGCACCGGTATCGCAGTGGGGTGGACAGTAATCTGGTGTTTCTGGATGCGCAGCGGTCGTTGTTCAGTTCGCAGCAGGCGTTGATTGTTGATCGGTTGGCGCAGTTGGTGGCGGAGGTGAATTTGTATACGGCGTTGGGTGGGGGGTGGGAGGGTGATTCTGCTGGGGGTGGGGGTGGGGGCATATCCGTTTCTTCGGTCACGGCGGCTTATGGTTCCGCTCTTACAGCGGCTCACTTTGGAAAAGCCCCAAAGTAAGCAAAAGCAAGAGCACGGCGGCCTGA
>NZ_JACAPN010000005.1:0-41432 GCF_013385665.1 Pseudomonas sp. D4002 | reverse complement strand
CTGGCCGAACGCAGGCTTTGGACCGTGAGCCGCTGTAAGAGCAAAACCCTAAGGCCTTACCCGTGCCACCCGCCATACCTTGTTCCCCACATCATCCGCCACCAGCAACGCGCCCTGGCCGTCCAACGCTACACCCACCGGACGCCCCTGAGCCTCTCCATCACCATTTAAAAACCCAGTCAGGAAATCAACAGGCACACCCGACGGCTTTCCGTCCCGGAACGGAATAAACACCACCTTGTACCCCGCCTGCGGATTACGGTTCCAGGATCCATGCTCCCCCACAAATACCCCATCGGCAAACACCGCTGGCATCCCCCGCGCATCGGAAAAAGTCAGGCCCAACGGCGCAACGTGAGTCCCCAGCGCGTAGTCCGGTGCAATCGCCTGGGCGACCTTGTCCGGACGCGGCGGCTGCACCCGGCTGTCAACGTGAGCCCCGTAATAACTCCACGGCCAACCGTAGAACGCGCCGTCCCGCACCGACGTCAGGTAATCCGGCACCAGATCGCTGCCGATCTCGTCGCGCTCGTTGACCACCGTCCACAACTGCGTAGAGCCGGGTTTCCACGCCAGCCCATTGGGATTGCGCAACCCACTGGCGAACAGACGCTTCTGCCCACTGGCAAGATCCAACTCCCAGATCGCAGCACGCCCTTCCTCGGCCTCAAGCCCATTCTCACCCACATTGCTGTTGGACCCGACGGTCACATAAAGCTTGGTACCCTCAGGATTGGCCAGGACGTTTTTGGTCCAGTGATGATTGATCCCGGCCGGCAGATCAGTGACCTTCACCGGCACGGCATCGATGTGAGTCTGGCCCCGAACATAAGGCACCTTGACCACCGCATCGGCATTGCCGATATACAACTCATCCCCCACCAACGCCATGCCAAACGGCGACGTCAGCCCACCGAGAAACTCACTCTTCACCTCGGCACGCCCATCACCGTCGGCGTCCCGCAGCAGCGTGATCCGGTCGGCGCTCGGCGTATCGGCACCGACCCGCCCCATCACAAACCCCATCGCGGTACGACGCGCCCAGGCGAGCAAACCCGTGCCGCCGTCCGTGGCACCTTCAGGCATGGGCGGATGGTTACTCTCGGCTACCAGCACGTCGCCATTGGGCAAGGTGTACACCCAGCGCGGATGGTCAAGGTCCGCGGCCAACGCCGTTACCGTGAACCCATCGGGCGCCGTTGGCTGGGCATTACCGGGCCAGCCGACAGCCTTGGAAACCTTGAGTGTCGGGATCAGTGATGCAGTGGGTTCGGGCAGTTGCGGGCTTGGCCCCACACCGGCCTGAAACGGCAGTTTGGAGGAATCGCCACAGGCGCTGAGGGCAGCCGTGGCGGTGATCAGCAGCGCAAGGCGGCTTGGTGCATTCATTGGGAAACCTCGGGACAGCCCTTTATTGGGCAGGCAAAAACCCGACGGAGTATCGCGTCATTCCCCGACACCAAACACCGCCTACCGCGCAATTGAGTTTTAACTCAGTCGCACGAGTGGCTCGGCAGCACTCTCAGGCTTTCCACGGCCCCAACGCCAGGCTGTAGGGAGAAAACCCCTCGAACTGCCAACGCAGCGCCAGCGCCGCATCCCTTCGGACCACGTGTTCCACGGTCACCTTCCACAACCGCTCAGCCCCCTCGAACGTGGCCACTTCATCTCCTTCAAGAATCACCTCGGCCCGCCCGGCCACCTGCAACACATCACCCGTAGCAAAATCCACAAACAGCAAGCCCGCAACCGGGTTGACCTGCACATTGCCCAAGGTGTTGAAAAACGAGTTGCCGGTAAAATCGGGAATCGTCAGCACCTCTCCCTCCAACCGCACAAACCCACTGTTGCCGCCTCGATGTGAAACGTCCACCGAACGCTTGGCCGCATCTCCTTCCAGGTCCACATAGCTGGCGACGAAAAACGTATCAGCGCTGCGAATCAGCGCCCGGTCAGCGTCATCGAGCGAGTTCGCGCGCCGCACAATTCCTCCCGCAGCGCGCTGCCCCCGGGCACCCGGATCCACCGCACGCAACTGGATGTACTTCGGGCAATTTCCAAACGTGTGCACCACCGCCACGGTAAATCCGTCGACGCCGGCAGCCCCGATAACCCCGTTCATGCGATTACGCCGCCGCGTATTCAGGTCAATGCCCAACAGCCCGACCGACGCGCCTTGTTTCAGCCCGCTCCCGGCGGGGTCACTCTCCGCAGGCAGGCTGTCGATACGCAAGCTGTAGGGGTCCGGCGAATACGCAAACCCCGGCGTGCCCTCCAGCAGCGTGGCCCAGGGCAGCCCCTGCTCATCCACGGCCCCCACGACCAGATAGGGCAACAACTCATAAAACGCTCGATGCTGCTCCGGCAAGTGATCCCGTATCACCTTTGCGCCGATCACCTCCATGCGCTCGGCCACGCCGGCACTTTGCTGCAACTGCCGCTCGCCGGCATGCCATGGCGAAACGGGGGACGCGTCCTGGTGATTCATGATCAAGCCCTCGGTGAATGAAACGCCGGATGTTCACGCAATGCCGCCACGCTGAAATCGACAAAACTGCGCACCCGCATCGAAGCGTTGCGCCCTTCGCGGTAGACCACATGCACCGGCAGCGGCGGCGGTTCATGGGCCTGCAATACTCGACACAGTTGCCCGCTCGCCAGGTGCTCGTGCACCGGGTAGCTCAAGCACCGGATCAACCCTGCGCCCTGCACCGCCGCATTGATCGCGCCCTGCACCGTGGAGCAACCGAGACGCGCCCGGGCCTTGATGCTGGCGCCCTGGAAATCCCACTGCACCCAATTCGAATACGCCTGGCTGGCGACCAGCCGATGCTCCTTGAGCGCCTCCGGTTGCATCGGTTCGCCATGGCTTTGCAGATAGCCGGGGCTGGCGCAGACGATGTTGCGCACATGGCCCACGGGCCGGGCAATCAGGGATGAACCGGGCAGTTCCCCCACCAGGACTGCCACGTCCAGGCCGTCTTCATTCAGGTTCGGATAATGATCGTGGTAATGGGCAAACAGGCGGACTCCGGGATAGCGCTCCAGGTAGCCGGCCAACAGCGGCGCCATCACATAACGGCTGAACAGCAACGGAAAAAACACCCGCAGGTTTCCCTCGGCCTGCGCGTGCGCACCCTGGGCAGATGCTTCGGCGGCGCTCACGCCGTCAAGGATCCGCGAACAGTCGGCCATGAACGTCGCCCCGGCTTCGGTGAGGCGAATGCCCCGGGTGCTGCGCTGTACCAATGGCACCCGCAAGCGCGTCTCCAGCCGGTCAATCGCGCGGATCACAGTGGGCCCCGAGATGCCCAGGCAACGGGCAGCCGCGGACAGGCTCGGCTGCCGGGACAGCGCCTGGAAGATCTGCATGTCGCGATAACGGTCCATCAGGCCGGCCGCTGCATCGATGGGTTGAGCGCAGCATCCTGCCCCAGCCGGCTGACCAGAAAATCCACGAACGTGTTGACCTTCGCCGGTACCCGGGCGTTGTTCTGGAACACCACATGGATCGGCAAGGCCGGCGGTTCGAAGTCTTGCAGGATGATCTCCAGTGCGCCTGCACGCACATCGCTGGCCACCTGATAAGACAACACCCGTGTGACGCCCCAGCCCAGGCGCGCGAGGTTGATCGCCGCGTTGTTGGCGGTGACTACCAGGCGCGGCTCAACGGCCACGCTCAACGGCTGGCCGCCTTCCCTGAACTGCCATTCGCTGACCAACTGGCTGGAAGACGACGTGACAATCTTCGCCTCACGCAGTTGCCCGGGGTGCAGTGGCCGGTGCCGCTCAAGGTAAGCCGGCGCCGCGCACACTACGCGACGCACCTCGCCGACCTTGATCGCCTGCTGGCCGGGTTCCTGCAAATGCCCGATGCGCACGGCCACATCGACGCCTTCATCGGTCATGTTGACCACACGGTCCACCAGCAAGGCGTTGATGCTGACCTGGGCAAACAGGTCCAGGTACTCCCCCAGGATTGGCGCGACGAACAACTCGCCGAACAACACCGGCGCGGTGACCGTCAGGTGCCCCCACGGGATCGAGAAGCTGCCTGCTGCCGCTTCTTCGGCCTCAGTCAACTCCGCGAGGATGCGCCGGCAATCGTCCAGGTAACGCTGGCCGGCCTCGCTCAGGTGCAGGCTGCGGGTGGTGCGCGAAAGCAACTGGGTGCCAATACGCGCCTCCATCGCGGCAATCGCGCGGGTCACGCTGGGGGGCGAGATATTCAGGCGCCGGGCCGCCGCGGCAAAGCCCTGTTCTTCGGCGACGGCGAGGAAAATCTGCATTTCCTGGAAACGGTCCATGAGTCCCCTTAATCGAATGGAGTACACCAGCCCAGTGGCTTCGCAGCTGTGGTGGCGAGGGAGCTTGCTCCCGCCGGGCTGCGTAGCGGCCCCAAAATCCTGGGAGCGCTGCGCACTGGCGCGCCAACCCGGTCCAGCGGGAGCAAGCTCCCTCGCCACAAAAATCTTCAAGCCTTGGCCAAGCCCACAGCCGTGCGTTGCATACCGATAAAACCCGGCAGCGCCTCGATACTGCCCAGCCAGGCGCGAACCTGCGGATAGTCGTCCAGCGCGACATTCCCCTCCGGCGCATGGGCGATGTAGGTGTAGTGCGCGATATCGGCAATTGTCGGCAGGTCACCGGTGAGAAAACGGCTCTGCTCCAACTGGTGCTCTACCACTTTGAGGAATGCGTGGGAGCGGCTGATGGTCGCCTCGGCATCCAGCGCGGCACCGAACACAGTGATCAATCGCGCCGCAGCCGGCCCGGTGTGCAGTGGTCCTGCCGCAGCCGAGAGCCAACGCTGCACACGGGCCTGGGCCAAAGGCTCGGTCGGCAGCCACTGGGCGGTGCCATATTGGCCGGCGAGGTACACCAGGATCGCGTTGGAGTCCGCCAGCACCACGCCGTTATCATCGATCACCGGCACCTGGCCGAAGCTGTTGAGGGTGGCCAGGAACTCAGGGGTTTTGTGCGCGCCTTGCTTCAGATCGACGTGCACCCGCTCAGCGGGCACGCCCAGCAGCGACAGCATCAACTCAACCCGGTGGGAATGGCCAGACAAGGGGTAACGGTACAGTTTGATCATGACGGGCTCCGCGATGTGCCAGGGACTCGACCCGGTGATCGGGTCGATAACGCTTATGTTCCACCGCTACGGCACGCAGCAGAATAGCCAGTTTTTACAATCCAGCATTTCACCGGATGAAACAATCAATCGCCAAACAACTCGTCGATCAGGTTGAACAGGGTGGTTTTCACCGGGCTGTCGAGCTCGGTCCACGCCAGGCCGGTCCTGGCCCGGAACGCCCCCAACGCCAGGTGCCTGGACACGCAATTGGCCGGCAGCGCCCGGGCCGCCTGCAGCGGCAACACACCCACACCCAGCCCGGCCGAGACCAGCGCCAGCATGGTGGTGAACTCGCCGAGTTCGGAGGCGATCTCCAGCGGCACGCCCATCGCCTGCACGAATTCATCGTAGAAACCCGGTGCATAACGCCGGGCCAGGATGAACACCGGCACCTTGAGCAAGTCCGTCGGCTGAATGGTTTCCTGGGTCGCCAACGGATGCTCGCCGGGCAAGGCGACCACGAAGCTTTCCTGCAGCACCTCAAGGGTCTGCACGCCGGGATAGGCCGCCGGCAAACGCATCAGGCCGAAATCCAGCTGGCCGTTTTTCAACGCAGCCGCCTGATCCGGGCCGGGCATGTCCTTGAGCTCCAGTTCAATTCGCGGGTAGCGCTGGTGCACCGCACGAATCAACCCGGGCAGCAATTGCGGCAATACCGACGAGACAAATCCCAGGCGCACCCGGCCGATCTCCCCGCGGTTCGAAGCCCGGGCGGCATCGGCGGCGCGGGCAGCCTGGTGCAGGGTGGCGAGGGCTTCCGGCAGAAACACCCGCCCGGCTTCCGTCAGTGTGACCGAGTGCCGGTTGCGGTCGAGCAGGCGCACGCCCAGGCCGCTTTCGAGCAGTTTGATCTGCATGCTCAGCGCCGGTTGCACGATCGACAACTGCGCGGCCGCCCGGCCGAAATGCAGTTCCTGGGCGAGCACGACAAAGGCGCGCAGGTGCTTGAGTTCCATCAGGTTGGCTCCGGTTATCACGATTATTGATCACCCCATCACAAATGAAAATTGGACGCCGGGCCCGGGCTGCGCTGAAGTAAAGCCCGTGATGCACGATATGACAGGGTTTGACGTATAACAATGAGAGCGGCGCCCCGCACTCGGATTGATAGTGTTGATCACCTGTCTCAGTCTTCGGAGATCGCCCCATGCAGCGTGTTTTAGACAGTTTCCGCCTCGATGGCCGCCTGGCCTTGATCACCGGCTCCAGCGCCGGCATCGGCCTGGCCATCGCCCGTGGCCTGGCCCAGGCTGGCGCACGGGTAGTGCTCAACGGGCGCAACCGCAGCACCTTGCGTGACAGTGCCGCGTTGCTGGCGGCGGAAGGCCTGGAGGTGCACACCCAGGCGTTCGATGTCACCGACGGCGCGGCGGTGTTGGCCGCCGTGGCGGAGATCGAAGAGCGCCTGGGCCCGCTGGACATCCTCGTCAACAACGCGGGCATGCAACGTCGCGGGCCGCTGGAGGACTACAGCGAAACCCACTGGCGCGAGTTGATGAGCACCAACCTGGACAGCGCCTTCCTGGTCGGCCAGGCCGTGGCCCGGGCGATGATCCCGCGCAAGCGGGGGCGCATCATCAATATCTGCTCGGTGCAAAGCGAACTGGGGCGCCCGGGCATCGCCCCGTATGCCGCCAGCAAAGGTGCGCTGAAAATGCTCACCAAAGGCATGGCCATCGACTGGGGCCCCCACGGGCTGACGGTCAATGGCATCGGCCCCGGCTATTTCAAGACCGAACTGAACGCCAACCTGGTGGCCAACCCCGAATTCAGCGACTGGCTGGTGCAGCGCACACCGAGCCGGCGCTGGGGTGACGTCGCCGAACTGGCGGGCGCTGCGGTTTTCCTTGCCAGCGACGCGGCAAGTTTCGTCAACGGTCATATCCTGTACGTGGACGGTGGCATCACCGCCTCGCTGTAACCTGGAGAATTTCATGCACGCGATTGTCTGCCATGCCTCGAAAGACCTGCGGGTAGAACCGCAAACCGAACCCCAGGCACTGACGCCCGACCAACTGCGGGTGCGCATTGCCCGGGGCGGGATCTGCGGCTCGGACCTGCATTACTACCAGCACGGCGGCTTCGGCACCGTGCGGTTGCGCGAGCCGATGGTGCTCGGCCACGAAGTATCGGCGGTGATCGAGGCGGTAGGCCGTGAAGACGGGCCGTTCAAGATTGGCCAACGCTTGTCGGTCTCGCCGTCGCGGCCTTGCGGGGGTTGCCATTATTGCCATCAAGGGCTGCCGAACCATTGCCTGAACATGCGTTTCTACGGCAGCGCGATGCCCTTCCCTCACGTGCAGGGTGCGTTTCAACAAAGCCTGGTGATCGAAACGCACCAGGCGCATCTGCTGGCCGATCATGTGAGCCTTGCCGAGGGTGCAATGGCTGAACCGTTGTCTGTGGGTTTGCATGCCATCCAGCGTGCCGGGGTGGTGTTCGGCAAACGGGTATTGGTCACCGGGTGCGGGCCCATCGGCAACCTGTTGATCGGCAGCCTGCGGGCAGCGGGCGCGGGGGAAATTGTTGCGGTGGACCTGTCCGCCGGGCCCTTGGCCTGCGCCGAAAAAATGGGCGCCAGCCGTACTCATAACCTGGCGGAAGACGCCGACGCGTTGAAGCGGTATACCGCCGAAAAAGGCTACTTCGACGTGATGTTCGAAGTCTCCGGCAGCGTCCAGGCCCTGCGCAACGGCCTGGAGTGCATGACCCCGCGCAGCGTGCTGGTGACGGTCGGTCTGGGTGGCGAGGTCTCGCTGCCGTTGAATATGCTGGTGAGCAGGGAGATCGACTTGCGGGGCACCTTCCGCTTCCATTCGGAGTTTGCCCAGGCGGTGGATTTGCTCAATCGCCAGGTGATTGATGTGCGTCCGGTGATCTCCCACACCGTGCCGTTCAGCGAGGCGGTGCAGGCGTTTGAACTGGCGGCGGACAAGAGCCAGGCGATGAAGGTGTTGCTGGATTTTGGTGTGGGTGATTGAACCGGATCTCGACAGCTCCCACAGGGTTGCGGTGCATTTTGGGGATCCGATAGCGCCTGCGCTACACCCGCTCTTCGAGCCTGAACCGCAGGAAACGATGGCTGGCTGAAAACAGTCGACGGTAGGTCAGCAACACCGCACCTACCGTGCCCAACGCCGACGACGCAGCGATCAAAAACATAATCACAATCTGATAACGCACCGCGTCCACCGGACTTTCCCCGGCCAGCACCTGGCCAGTCATCATCCCCGGCAAGCTCACAATCCCCACCACCGTCATCTGGTTCAGCGTCGGAATCATCCCGGCCCGCACAGCCTGGCGAATCGCATCCTGCGCCGCCTCCCAGCGTGAACCACCGAGGGCCAGAATCATCTCGATGGTATTGCGACCGGAGGTCAGCTCCTGAGTCATACGCTCAATCCCCAGAGACACCCCGGTAAGCGTATTACCCAGAATCATCCCAAGGATCGGAATCGCATACTGCGGCTCGTACCACGGGTGAATCCGGATAATCGCGAACAGGCCAACAGCCGTCACCAACCAGGAACTGCCCCACACCGACACAATACTGTCGGCCCGCTGCCCCGCATAGGTCCGCTTCCCACGCCCGGCAGCCGAGAGCCCGGCGATCAGAGTCATCAGGCACATCAGCGGCAGCACCACATACCAGTAGGCAAATTCAAAGACCCAGCCCAGCAGGTAACCGATCGCCAACAACTGCACCACCGTGCGCACAGCCGCCCAGAACAGCTGACGCTCCAGCCCCAGCCGCAACAACAGCGACAGCGCACCGTTGATCAGGATCAGCGAGGCGGCGATGGCCATGTCCAGTGCTGTGAGGTCGTGATAATTCATGGCTGCACGGCCCCCGTCAGCACGCCGGCGTCCATATGCAAATGGGTGGTGCTCATGCGTTGCGCCTGCTCAAGGTCGTGGGACACCCAGATATAAGCGTGAGCGCTATCCGCTTCGGCCCAGGCACTGATCAACGCCTCGACCTCCCCGGACGATGCCGGGTCGAGAGCGGCGGTAGGTTCGTCCAGCAACAGCACATCGGGATTGAGTTGCAGGGTACGGATCAGTGACACCACCTGGGACTCACCACCGGATAAATCCCCGGCATTTTTTGCCAGAAAACCCGATTCCTTGCCCGCGTGGGCCAGCAGCGCCTTGACCGCCTGCGGGTCGAAACTCAGGTGATGCAAGGCCTTGAGGCTGTAGGGGAAACGCAAGTTGTCTTCCACCGTGCCTTCGATCAGCGCCGGGCGTTGGGAAAGGTAGCTGATGCGGCTGCGATACTGCGGGACTTGCGCGTTGGCGATGGGCTGCCCGTTCCAGAGGATATCCCCTGAGGTCGGCGCGTCGAGCAAGGCGAGTGCCCGAAGGAATACACTTTTGCCGGAGCCGGATGAACCGGTGATGGATAGGCGGTCGGCGCGGTGCAGCTGGAAGTTCGTGGGCTGCAGCAGTTGCAGCTGGCGGCGCTCGTCCATCCGCGTGAGCGCCCGGGTTTCGACTAATACGCTCATGGCGTTGATGATCCTTGTTCCTGATTCAGACGCAAATGGTAAGACAGGGCACGTCCCCCGTGGCGAGGGAGCTTGCTCCCGCTGGGCGGCGAAGCGGCCCCAATAAAGCCACTGCGATACACCTGAAAAAACACCGTTAATTTCTTGGGGCTGCTGCGCAGCCCAGCGGGAGCAAGCTCCCTCGCCACAGCAAGCCCCCTCGCCTCAGCGTTCTTCAGCGCTTGGGCTCCAGCGACACCAGGCGCGGCTTGATGGATTTCTCGCGCACCTCAAGCAACGCCAGGGTCACCGGCAACTTGAAACGTCGCCGCCCTGCACTGCCAGGGTTGAGAAACAGCCGCTCGCCGTGCCACTCGATCAATGGTTTGTGAGAGTGGCCAGTGATCACCAGCCGGATGCCCGGATCAAGCTCCTTCGGCACATCGGCAATGTCATGCACCAGCAACGCCCGCCAGCCGTTCAAGTCAAAATCCAGCCGGTCAGCCAAATGCTCTGCCCACGCGGCATCGAGGTCGTTATTGCCGCGCACCACATGCAATGGCGCAATCGAGGCCAGCAACTCAAGGATCTCCGGGCTACCGATGTCCCCGGCGTGAACAATCTGCTCGCACCCTTCCAGGGCCGCCAGGGCCTCGGCGCGGAGCAAGCCGTGGGTATCGGAAATCACACCAACTTTCATGAACGTCTCCTGTGCAAAACCCCGGCGCGATCCACCGGGCGGCTTGCAATCAATCATTGCACTGCCTATATTTCCCGCCTGGCGCCATCTACGCCACCATCCGCGGAAAGGGCTGCGCCCAAGACCTTGACTGAATATCACATTTCTACGACTCCCAACCTTAAAGCGGACAAGGTTTGTACAAGGAGATCGTATGTCGCAATCATTCTCGTCCACTAACGGCCGTATCAACCTTGAGCAGCAGCGCAAGCGCGCCAAGGAACTTTTGCAGCGCCTGAAAAGCGCCGATGCCGCCGCAACCCCGACCTTATCCGATGCCCAATGGTCGATCGCCAAGGAACTCGGTTTTCCCAGCTGGCCCAAGCTCAAGGCCCACGTCGATGCGGTGGATTTTGCCGCCCGCCATCCAGGTTTCGACGCCAGCGATGAAGCCCGCACCACCCACTGGCGCTGCGGCAACGATATCGCCCACAGCCTGGGCGTGGCGGGGTTCAAGGGCCGCTTCCGGATGCTGATTGACCCATTGTGCATGGGCCCGGTGCAGGACTTGCCTGCCGAGCAATACCAGGCCGTTCGCAGCCGCTATATCAGCCAGGTGTTTGCCATGGATGAGGCCGAAGTGGCGCGCCGGCATGCGGACGAATATCACCATCTTGAACAACTGGGCAGCGCCGGCCACAGCGTGTTGTGGTGTGAGGCGGATGCGTACGATCAGTTGTTCCTGATTCGCGCGCTGGCTGGGCTTGAGCATCTGCCTGAAAAACTGGAGTTGATCGAAGTCGATCGTATCCCCGGCGTGCAGCGTTTTATCGGCATCGGCCAACTGGCGCCTGAAGTATTGGCGTGGCTGTGGCCGCAGCGCCGACAGGTCGACGAGGACATGCTGCAACTGGCGCGACAGGCCTGGCTGGCGTATTGCGCCAGCTCGCCGATCAAGCTGGCGGAACTGGCCCGGAGTAGCTCCACCTCCCTGCCCTTCCTGGCCCCGGCATTGCGCCGACAGTTGCAGGAGTTACCAGGTGTGCAGGACGGTTTGTCCCTGACCGAGCGCCTGTCCCTGCAATACGTGGATGAAGCCGGGCCGGTGCCGTTTGGCCGGGTGTTCGCCGAGCTGATGGGCAAGCGTGAACCGCTGCCGTACCTGGGAGACATGATGTTTCATGCGCTGATGCGGCCGTTGATCGATGGCGAGAATCCGCTGTTGATCGAGTCCGGGGCCCAATTGCAATGGCCGCAGCGGGTGTTGGCGCTGACTGCGCTGGGTCGCCAGGTTCTGAACGGCGCAGCCTACTGGCCGGATCATGCAACGGAAGAACGCTGGGTAGGTGGCGTCTGCCTGCGACCGCGCCACCCGCACTGGACAATTGACGAACATGGCATGCCCGTGTGGCGTGATTGATTCTTCGCGACAGCTTTGATCTGTGTCATGTTGAGCCAAACAGGTAACGGTTCAGCGCGATGACCTTACAACAGCTCAACTACTTTCTCGCCGCCATCGAGCACGGTACGTTCTCCAAGGCGGCGGAAAGCCTGCATATTTCCCAACCCTCATTGTCCGAGCAGATCCTGCGGCTGGAGGAGCACCTGGGTACCCACGTGTTCATCCGCACCAATCGCCGACTGATGCTCACCGAAGCCGGACGCCGCCTGCAGCCGTTTGCACAAGGCATGGTGACGTCAGCACGCCAGGGCTATGAAGCGGTGCAGGCTGTGCGTGAACTGTCCGGTGGCGTGGCCAGTTTTGGCACCTTCGGCACCGCCCACCACTATTTCCTCACAGACCTGATCGAGCAGTTCCGCACCCAGCACCCGGATATGCGGATCAAGATCGTCGGCTACAACTCCTCGGAAATCGCCGAGCTGGTGAGCCAGGGCGAAATTGAAGCGGGGCTGGTGATGCTGCCGATCAAGCAGCAGAACCTGACCGTCAGCGAGCCGGTCTGGTCGGCCCAGGTCGGCTATATCAGTGCCGACCCGGAGCGACTCAAGGGCCCGAAAACCATCAGCGACCTGGCGGTGGCACCGTTGATTCTCACCGAGGCGCGCTGGCGCACCGCCGATCCGATTCGCCGGTTGTTGGGGCAATTGGCGTCCAAGGGCGGCGAGGTGCTGGACCCGATCATCGAAGTGGAGCACCAGATCACCGGCTTCGAGCTGGCTGCGCGCGGGCTCGGCGATGTGATTGCCACGCGCCCGATCCTGCATCAGCTGGGCTTCAATGATCGCTTGGGCTGGGTGCCGATCAGCCCGGCGATCTTCGAGGTATTCGGCTTTATCCATCGCCACGACACGCCTATTTCGCCGCCCACCCGGGTGCTGATCAACCTGATGCGCAGCCACTTGAGCCGCATCCAGAACCTGTATGCGCACCTGGAGACGCTCTAGCCATAGGGATCACCTATAGGAAACACATGACTTAGCCCATTCATCCACCTCTTGCCGAGCGGGATACTCCAGCCAGCGACGCCACAACAGGCGCTTGAATGGGGAGCCAGCATGTCCAATCACTACTGCATCATTGGTGCCGGGGCCGCAGGGCTGGCGGCGCTGAAGACCATGACCGACGCCGGTTTCGAGGTGGACTGCTTCGAAAAGTCCGCGAACATCGGCGGTCACTGGAACAGCGACTACGATGCCTTGCACCTGATCACCCCCAAGAGCAGTTCCTTCTTTGACGGGTTCCCGATGCCCGCTGACTATCCGGTGTACCCGAGCCGCGATCAGGTCAAGGCGTACATGAACGCCTACACCGACACCTTCGGGCTGCGCGAAAAGATCACCTTCAACACCGAAGTGCGCAGCCTGAAGCCCCTGGACGAGAACGGCGAAGCGGGCTGGCAGGTGACCCTGGCAGACGGCACCCACAAACACTACAGCGGCGTGCTGGTGGCCAACGGTCACCTGTGGGATTGCAAGATCCCGCAAGTAAGCAAGGGGTTCACCGGCGTGTCGATTCACTCCGGCGAATACCGCAACGTGCAGCAGGTGCAAGGCAAGGTGCTGGTGGTGGGGTTTGGCAACTCCGGATGCGACCTCGCAGTGGATGCCGCCCAGGCTCGCCTGGACACCACCATTGCGATCCGACGCGGCCAGCTGTTCCAGCCCAAGACCCTGTTCGGCCTGCCCCGGGGCGAGCTGCCGCTGCTGGGGCAATTGCCGCCAGAACAGCAGAACATGCTCATGAACATGCTGATCATGGCCAGCGTCGGCACCCACAAGAATTACCCCGGGCTACCGGCACCGGATACCTACGACCTGGATGCGCAACCGCCGGTGGTCAACACCTTGCTGCTGTACTGGATCCAGCACGGCCGAATCAAGGTCGCACCGGGTATCGAGAGCATCCAGGGCAAGACTGTCACGTTCACCGATGGCAGCCAGGTCGATTACGACACCATCGTCTGGGCTACCGGTTTCAACACGCGCCTGCCGTTCCTCGATGAACGCCTGCTGCAATGGCGCGACGGTGTTCCGCTGCGTACCGCCGCGATGACCTTGCCGACCAACCTGGAAGGCCTGTTCTACATCGGCCTGGGCGCCCCACGTGGCCCGCAATGGCCGGTGTATTGCGAGCAGACCCGGCTAGTGATGCGCTTTCTCACCCTGCGCGAGCGTGGCATGCAAGGCCTGGCGGCGAAGTTTGCCCAGTTGCAGCCGGCCGACTCACGCATCGATATCGTCAAGCGCGAATGGCTGAGCAACTACCAGGACACCCAGCGCCAACTGGATGTGCTGGAACTGGCTCTGCAACCCGGCACCCCTCTTCCTCAATACGCCTGATCGGATAGCCCTTATGAACACTGCACCGCACTCCAGCGTTATCGTCACCGGGACTTCCTCGGGCATGGGCCAGGCCGTCGCACAGCGCTTTCAGGCTGAAGGCTGGCACGTCGTCGCTGTGGACGTAACACCCAGCACACAGCCGGCGAGCCCCTTTTTTTCGCCAGTGGTCGGCGACATCACCCAGGAAGCCACACTGGCCCGTACCCTCGATGCCGCCCTGGACGGCAAGGCACCGCTGCGAGCCGTAGTGAATGCGGCGGGGGTCTTTCCCACGTCATCCCTGGATAGCTTCAGCGAAGCGCTGTACCGCAAGATATTCGACATCAACGTGCTGGGCTCACTGAACATCGCACGTATCGGCACCCGTCACCTGAAAGCCGCCGGCGGAGGCGCTATCGTGTTCTTCGCCTCGGTGGATGCGTTCACCGTGTCGAAAAACCAGTTGCTCTACAGCGCCTCCAAGGCTGCTGTGGTGTCGATGACCCGCTCCCTGGCCATCGAACTGGCCGGCGACAATATTGTGGTCAACGCACTGGCCCCGGGCTGGGTGGATACCGAAGGCACCCGTGCCGGCGGGCGCATCGAGGCCGCCATCGAATCGATCCCCTTGAAACGCGCCGCGCGGGTCGAAGAAATCGCCGAATGGGTCTGGCAACTGAGCGCCAAACCCTCCTACATAACAGGCGAATCATTGTGCATCGCCGGGGGCGTGTATATGCGATGACCCCAGCCTCCGCAGGCCCCGCGCATCAGACGTGGGCCTGCCACTCCCAATTGACTGCTGCCTCACTACAATTATTCCAGAGGGCAATATCATGGGCGAAGTTCACGCTTCCTCGATTCATCAAGGGTTTCCCGCCGACCGTGCATCGGCTGAACCCTCACGCAAACGGCTGACCAAAGCGGTCGTCGGCGTGACACTGGGAAATATGGTCGAATGGTTCGACTTTGCGCTCTACTCCTCTCTCGCCGGCATCATCGGCAAGACGTTCTTCCACAACGACAACCCGACCACCCAGTTGATGGCGATCTACGCCACCTTCGCGGCGGGCTTCCTGATTCGGCCACTGGGCAGCCTGGTGTTCGGTCCCATTGGCGACAAGTTTGGCCGGCGCACGGCGCTGTCGCTGAGCATCACGCTGATGGCCGTCGCAACCTTCGCCATTGCCTTGATCCCGAGTTACGCGAGCATCGGCCTGTTTGCGCCCGTCCTGTTGATTCTCATGCGTCTGCTCCAGGGCCTGTCGGCGGGTGGCGAGTACGGCGGTTCCTGCACGTTCATCGCCGAGCATTCGCCGGACGAGCGACGCAGCTTTTTCACCAGTTGGCTGGAATTCGGCAATATCTCCGGGTTCCTGCTGGGCGGTGCAGTGGTCAGCCTGTTTACCCTGGGCCTGGGCGAACAAGCCATGCAGGATTGGGGCTGGCGCGTGCCCTTTGCGATTGGCGGCCTGCTCGGCCTGATCGCCCTCTACTTGCGCCTTGGCCTGGAAGAAACACCAGTGTTCAAGGAAATCCAGGCCAACGAAAAACTGCGAAAGGCGACGGGCGCCGAACCCAGCCTGTTCAGCTTACTGGTCAACGAATGGCCGAAAATCCTGCAATGCATGGGCCTGGTCACCGTGTTCAACGTGACCTACTACATCATCCTCGGGTACATCCCGGGTTATCTGGAAAACGTACTCGGGTACAGCAATACGTTCGCCAGGAACCTGGGGATGGCCGCGACGCTGTTCATGCTGGTGTTGATCCCGGTTTCAGGCTTGCTGGCCGACCGACTGGGCCGGAACCGGATGATCATTACCGGCTGCGTGCTGCTGATCGTCATGGCGTTCCCCTGCTTCATGCTGCTGCATACCCAGAGTGTCGGGTTGCTGCTGGCCGCCCTGCTGATCCTGACCCTCGCCCAGTTGTTTTTTGAAGGAGCGATGCCGGCCACCATGACTTCGCTGTTCAAGGCCCGCGTGCGCTACAGCGCCCTCGCCTTGAGCTACAACGTCGCGGTCTCGCTGTTCGGAGGCACGGCCCCGCTGATCAATACCTGGCTGATATCGATCACCGGCAACCAGATGATTCCCGCCTGGTACCTGATCGGCGGTGCCGTGGTCGGCCTGATTTCGATCCTGTTCGTCAAGGACTCCACCGGTAAACCCCTCCCAACATGAGAACCACCATGACCAGTAAAACCACAGCGCGGCAAACTATTTCCTCGGGCGGTCAGTACGAAAACGTGTTCGGTTATTCCCGCGCCGTTCGCGTTGGCAACCACCTGCACATCTCCGGCACCTGCGCCTCACCCGATTACGAACACAGCAATGCTTACGAACAGGCCCAGGCCATTCTCGTCACCGTCAACAAGGTGTTGGCCGAGGCGGGCATGGGCCCTGAAGACGTAGTGCGCACCGTGGTCTACCTGCGGGATATCAACGATGCCGCCTCCGTCGCCAAGGCACACAGCGAGGTGTTCGACGCCATTCGCCCGGCCAGCAGCCTGATTCAGGTGGATTCGATGCTGCGCCCCTGGCAGAAAGTCGAAATCGAAACGTACGCCATCGTTGCCGATTGACCCAGGCGATGAGTAAAAAACCGCGGCTTGGGCCGCGGTTTTTTTTGGTCCCGGTTATATCCATAGCAATAAACGATATTGGTATATACCAGATTGCTCCCTTATAAATCGCCCCCATCAAAAGACTGCAGGCTGGAGAAGCAAGCGATGGTGTCGGTAAAGGTAATGCTGGAGTACTTTCATCCCTGGCCGAATTCGGCGGGTTTGTACCTGGCGCGGGAACGCGGCTGGTTCGCCGAGCTGGGCCTGGATGTGGAGTTGGTGGTGCACGACCCCTACCGTGGCGACACCCTTGAGCACCTGCTGACCGGCGCGGCGGACTTCGGCATTTTCCCCAGCAACCGCCTGCTGGTCCGGCGCGGCCAGGGGCAAGCCCTGCAAGGCATCGCGGCGATCAATCATGCGGGCCTTGAGTCGATTCAAACCCTGACCGACTCCGGCATCCGCCGCCCACGAGACCTGGTGGGCAAGCGCCTGGCGCTCAACCCCACGCCACGGGGTTTGGCGATGGTGCGTCACCTTGTGAGCAACGACGGTGGCGACCCTGATGGCGTGATCCTGGTGGACAGCGGCGTACGTGAGTTGCGGCCCGAACAGTTGGCCGAAGGCATCGCCGATGCCAGTTTCGGCGGCTACTGGGCCTGGGAAGCGTTGATGCACAGCCCCATCGAAGCGGAACGCCGGGTGGTGTTGCCGGTGGATCAGATTGGCGCACCGGCGTATCACAGCTACCTGTTGGGCGCCCACGAACAAACCCTCGCCGAGCAGCCCGGGTTGGTGCGTGATTTCCTCGCGGCCACCGCCCGTGGCTATCTCGCCGTGGCCGAAGAGCCAGCCATCGCGCTGGCGGCCTATGAGCACACCACACCGTATTTCCCGGCGGAATTGCTCAGCGCATCCCTGCACAAAATCGCTCCGACCTGGCTGCATGACGGTCGTTGGGGCGAGCAACGCCAGGCGCTGCTGAAACCTTATGCCGAGTGGCTGCACGAGCACGCGGTGCTCGACAATCCGCAGGTGTGGCAAGGGGCAACCAGCAACGCCTATCTGCCCGGGGCGACGGCATGAATCCACAACGCACCGCCCATGGCCTGGGGCTTGATCCGGTAGCTGCCGACTGGCCAGCGCTGCACGAAGCAGATATCCAACAGTTGCTGCACGAGTACCCGCAACTGGGTCAACTGCGCAGTTTGCATTGGCACAGCCCGCGACCGTTCTCCGCTGCCGGGCTGATCAATACCGGCAGCGCCACCCTGTTCGTCAAACGGCATCACCGACACGTGCGCCAAGCCGCATGGCTGGAAGAAGAACACCGCCTGATCGCCCACCTGCATCGCCACGGCGCACCGGTTGCCGCAGTGGTGCCGAACCGCCACGGTGCAACGGCCACGACGCAAGGTGAATGGACCTACGAGATTCACCATGTCGCCGAGGGCCTTGACCTGTACCGCGATGCGCTGTCGTGGTCGCCCTTCCAAAGCACTCAACATGCGCAGGCGGCGGGTGTGGCGCTGGCTCGATTGCACATCGCAGCCGAGCACTACAGCGCACCCCGCCGTCAAACAGAAGTGCTGCTGGCCAATGCCCGGGTGATCGAACAACCCGCGCCACTGGCCGCGATCGCCAATACCCCGGCGCTGACCGAGTACCTCGCCGACAAGGATTGGCACACACGGCTGACCGAGCTGCTGTTGCCCTGGCACGCGCCCCTGCAACCCTTGCTGCACCAACAACCGGCGCTCTGGACCCATAACGACTGGCACGCCTCGAACCTGCTGTGGCATGCAGACGGCAACGTCGCCAGCGTGCTGGACTTCGGCCTCGCCGACCGCACCTTCGCCCTCTACGACCTGGCGACCGCCATCGAACGCAACGCCGTGCCCTGGCTGGACCTGGACAGCGGTGGCCTGGCAGCAGCGGACCTCGACAGCGTCGACGCATTGCTCACCGGCTATCACCGGGGCCGGCCATTGAGCGCCCAGGACCTGCACACCCTGAGCGCCCTGCTGCCGTTGGTGCATGTGGATTTTGCCCTGTCCGAAATCGCGTACTACCAAGGCGTAGTGGGTTCCACCCGCAGTGCCGACGTGGCCTATCACGCCTACCTGCTGGGCCATCTGCAGTGGTTTGCCGGTGCCCAGGGGCAACGATTGCTCAACCACCTGCGGCGAAAATCCGTATGAGTATCCTGGTCGATACCGATTGGCTGCATGCCCACCTCGGGGAGCCCGGGCTGGTGATACTGGACGCCACCGTCGTCCTGCCATCCCCGCGTTTTGACGGTGATTACCGGGTCGCCAGCGGTCATGCCGGTTGGCTGCACGCACATATCCCCGGCGCACGGCATGCCGACTTGCTGACCGATCTGGCCGACGTTCAAGCGAGCTACAGCTTCGCCCTGCCAACACCACAAGCCCTGATTCAGGCACTGGCGAATCTGGGTGCAGGCGCCGACAGCAACGTGGTGATCTACGATCGCGCCGACGGTTTCTGGGCCGCACGCCTGTGGTGGATGCTGCGCGGGCTGGGCATTCACGCCGGCGTGCTGGACGGTGGTTTCAACGCCTGGCAACGGGCGGGGTTACCGCAGCACAGCGGGCAGCCTGCAAACACACCCGTCGTCGAACCCTGGCCGATCAGCACCTACGCACCACTGTGGATCGACCGCGCAGGCGTTGAGGCGGTGGCCGCAGGCCAAGCACCCGGCGTACTCGTCTGCGCGTTGGGCAGCGCCTTGTTCGACGGCACCGCAGCCACCCGCTACGCCCGGCGCGGGTACATTCCCGGCAGCCACAACCTGCCGGCACGCACGCTGTTTGATGCACACGGTCGCTACCTGCCCAAGGACGCCCTGGCCGTGGCTATCGGACCCACGCTGCTGCACAGCGACGGTCCATTGATTCTGTACTGCGGCGGCGGAATTTCCGCGGCGGCCAACGCCCTGGCCCTGACCCTGCTGGGTCGCCAGGACCTCGCACTCTACGACGGCTCGCTGCAGGAATGGGCCGCCGACGCACGCTTACCAATGACTACCGGAGCAGCTCCGGCCTGACGCCTTTTGCGGCGACCCCGGCTTTTTAATTTCGTACTGGCAACCCGTCCGTTGCGCAGCGCTGGGCCCCTTTGCGCCCAATAAAGCGCGAGGCGCCAGCGGGCAGGCCCTTGGAGCGCTCCTTTTATGGCAACACCGTACCGTCACACCCTGCTCGCCCTGAGCATCACCCTCGCCGCCACGGCCGCCCACGCCCAGGACGCGACCCTGGACACCGTCACCGTAGTCGGTGAACAGGCCACCGACTACCAGGCGAAAAAGGCCGCTGTCGCCGGCTTCGATAACGCCCCGCTGCTGGACACCCCGGCCTCGGTGGCGGTGATCACCGAGGCTCGCCTGAAAGACCAGCAAGCCCGCCTGCTCAGTGAAGTATTGAAGAACGACGCCTCGGTCGGCGACAGCTATGCGCCGGTGGGTTACTACGAGAATTTCGTGGTGCGCGGTTTCTCGTTGAACCCGGCCAGCAGCTACAAGATCAACGGTCGCACCATCACCGGCGAACAGAACGTCGCACTGGAAAACAAGCAGCAAGTGGAAGTGCTCAAGGGCTTGTCCGGGCTGCAAAGCGGCGTGTCCGAACCCGGCGGCTTGATCAACTACGTAAGCAAGCGCCCGGAGAACGTGCGCTCGGTGACTGTCTCCACCAACGAACACGGCGAGCGCTACCTGGCCACCGACGTCGGCGGCTGGCTCGGTGCCGAGCAGCAGGTGGGGGTGCGGGTCAACCTGGCCCACGAAGACATCCGTTCCTACGTCGACCACGCCGACGGCCAGCGGGATTTTGCCTCCCTGGCCCTCGACTGGAACATCAGCCCCAACGCCCTGCTGCAACTGAACGCCGAATACCAGAACCGCGAGCAACGCTCGGTGCCCGGATACCAATTGCTCGGCGGCACCACCGTGCCCCACAACGTGTCGCCACGGGATCTGCTGGGCTACCAGAGCTGGTCGAACCCGGTGGGCATCAAGTCGCTGAACCTCGACGGCCTGTTCGAATACCGCTTCAACGAGGCCTGGAAAGCCAGCTTCAGCGCCTCCCGCAGCCGCGTGGTGATCGACGACTACAGCACCTTCGCCTGGGGTTGCTACGGCGCCGCCAGTTGCGCCAACACCGCAGTGCCCAACCACTTCAGCGCCGAGGGTGACTACGACATCTCGGACTACCGCAGCCCCGACGACACCCGCAGCAACGAAGAAGCCCAGGCCGCCCTCAACGGCCAGTTCGACACCGGTTTTCTCAAGCATGACCTGACCTTCGGCACCACTGCCTTCCGCCGCCTGGTGGACCGGCGTGAATCAGTCAACGAATACATCGGCGAGGGCAATATCTACGAAAAGCCGCCGGTGCTTGACCCCTACGAGGGGCCGCTGGGCCATACCTACCGGCGCCTGGACAGCCGCCAATACGGGCTGTTCGCCAGCGACCGCATCAGCTTCAACGAGCAGTGGCAAACCATTCTCGGCGGGCGCCAGGTGCGCCTCGACGAAGAAACCTACGACCAGGCCGGCGACACCACCCGCCATACCCAGCGCAGCGTATTCCTGCCCCAGGTGGCGCTGATCTATAAGCCGCGCCCGGACACCACCCTGTACGCCAGCTACAGCAAGGGCCTGTCCCTGGGCGGCACCGCGGCATGGTTCAGCAGCAACGCCGATGAGGTATTGCCGCCGACCACCTCGCGCCAGCTGGAAGTGGGGATCAAGCGTGACTTCCAGCGCCTGAGCCTGACCGCCGCGCTGTTCCAGATCACCCAGGACCTGCAATACAACCGGCCCAGCGATGACGGCAGCATCACCTTCGTACAGCAGGGCCAGCAGAAGAACGTCGGCCTGGAGCTTTCGGCCAATGGTCGGGTGACCGACAACCTGCAAGTGTCCGCCAGCGTGGCGGCGATTCGCGCCCGGGTGAGCGGCAGCGGCACCGACGACTACGACGGCCACCAGGCGATCAACGTACCCAAGCTGCGCGCCAGCCTGCACGGCGACTACAGCATTCCCGGGATCAAGGGCCTGGCCCTGCTCGGCGGCGTGCAATACAGCGGCAGCAAGTACGCGAACCGCGAGGCCAGCGTGAAGGTCGACGACTATGCGGTGTTCGATGTCGGCGGACGCTACAGCACCAAAGTCGGTGATTACGATACTGTGCTGCGCCTGACCGTCGACAACCTGTTCGACAAACGCTACTGGCGCGATGTGGGTGAATCGGCGGGCGATGGCTACCTGTTCCTGGGCGCGCCACGCACCGCGCGGTTATCCGCCACCGTCAATTTTTGAGGCTGACTGTTCATGCGTAATCTGATTTTTGCCAGTGTGTGCCTGCTCTCCACCGCCCTCGTCGGCTGCCAGCAGCAACCGCCCGCCAACGACCAGCTGGATGCGGTGCTGTGGACCCAGACCTCCATCGAGCACGAGCTGATCTACCGCCAGGTGTTCGCCAACGCCACTCGCCAACTGGACGTGGCCCTCAAGACCCCGGACTGGGACGCCCTGCCCTTGCCACCGCGCAATCTGGCCGGGCTGCCGCCGGCGGTGATCGTCGACATCGACGAGACCGTGCTCGACAACATCCCGCTGAATGCCCGGGACGTCGTCAACAACCAGGTCTACTCCTACGACCGCTGGAACACCTGGGTCGACCAGGCCAAGGCCCAGGCGCTGCCGGGCGCCGTGACGTTCCTGCAGGCCGCCAAACACAAAGGCATCACGGTGTACTACATCACCAACCGCGAGCAAAGCCAGGTCCAGGCCACCGTCAACAACCTGCGCCTGCGGGGCTTTCCGGTGGACAGCGAGCAGCAGGTACTGGCTGCCGGCACGCCCATTGGCGGCTGCGAACACGCCGGCTACGGCAAGAACTGCCGACGCCAATGGGTCGCCCAACACGCCCGCGTGCTGATCCTGGCGGGTGATTCCCTGGGGGATTTCGTGCAGGCCGAACACAACACCCTGGACGCCCAGCGCAAGGCCGCCGAACCCTACCTGGGCTGGCTCGGCCAGCGCTGGTTCGTGCTGCCCAACCCGACTTACGGCAACTGGTACAGCGCGCCGTATGGCGACCAGGAAAAACTGCCCTTTGAACGCAAGCGCCAGCTCAAGCAACAAGCGCTGCACCTGCAAAACTGACCCTGAGGGGACCGTATGACGCCGCTGGAAATAGTCGCTGTGATCTTCAATATCGCCGGGGTGTGGCTCACCGCCCGACGGGTGCGCTGGTGCTGGCCGGTCAGCGTGGTCGCGGTGTTGCTGTACGGCTGGATCTTCTTCGACGTGAAGCTGTATTCCGACATGCTCCTGCAACTGGTCTTCGCTGTGTTGCAGGGCTACGGCTGGTGGCGCTGGAGCACCGGGCGCATCGACGCGGGCAAGGTGCGGGTGGAACGGCTGCCGGTCCAGGAAGCATGGCGGCACCTGCTCGCCGGGGTGATCGGTGCGCTGCTGCTGGGCGCCGCCATGCACCACTTCACCGATGCCGCACTGCCGTGGCTGGACTCGCTGCTCACCGCTTTCAGCCTGGTGGCCAGCCTGTGGGCGGCGCGCAAGTATGTGGTGAGCTGGTGGCTGTGGATCGTGCTGGATACGGTCTACGTGGGCCTGTTTGTGTACAAGGACCTGCAACTGACCGCTGCGCTGTATGCCGGGTTTGTGGTGCTGGCGGCGTATGGGTTGGTGTCGTGGCAGCGTGACCTGCGCCAACAGGAACAGCAACTTTCAGTTGCTTGAACACGATGTTTGTTTCCCAACTGTTGCCAGGCCAACAGCTGGGAAAACATATAACTAAAACAACGCATTACAGTACATAAAATCATTAAACATAAAGCCCTTATCGCGTTTAAATATAAAAAATCCCATGGGTATATTTATGAATTTACGTACTGTCGTGACCTTGGGCCTGGCCCTGTTAGTGGCCAGCCCGGCGGTGTTCGCCGGGGCAACGCTGGATCGCATCACGCAATCCAAACAGTTGGTTGGCGTGCTGATGGAGAACTATCCGCCCTTCTCTTTTCTCAATGAACAAAACCAGCTGGATGGCTTCGACGTCGACGTGGCCAAGGCCGTGGCCGACAAACTTGGCGTCACCCTGAAGTTGGAAACACCCTCTTGGGAAGTAATCGCAGCAGGCCGCTGGCAAGGGCGTTATGACGTGTGCATCTGCTCCATGACCCCAAGTGCCGCCCGTGGGCAAGTGTTCAATTTTCCTGTCGAGTATTACGCCTCACCGGCGGTCATCGTGGTCAACGCCGATGAATCTTCCATCCACTCGGCCAGTGACCTTTCCGGGAAAAAAGTCGGCGTGGGCAGCGCCTCGACCTACGAGGCCTACCTGAACAAAGACCTGGTGATCGAAGGCGCCAACACGCCAATCGAATACCCGTTCAGCCAGATTCAAGCCGTGCCTTACGACAATGAAATCGTGGCCTTCCAGGACTTGGCGCTCGGCACCGGCAAACGCCTTGACGCAATGCTCACCAACCTGGTGACCGCCAATGAGCGAATCAAGCATGACCCACGCTTCAAGGTCGTCGGCAAACAGCTTTACAGCGAGCCCAACGTGGTCGCCACCGAAAAAGGCGACCCCCAATGGGACGCGAGGCTGACCCAAGTGCTGGCCGACCTTAAAAGCGACGGCACGCTGACGAAGATCTCCCAGAAATGGATTGGCGCAGACATCACCCAATGAGCGTTTTCCCCACCCCGACCTCTGTGGTGAAACCGCCGCCCGTCAAACGCCAGTGGTTGCCCTTCCAGGTGCGCCTGTGGCTGACCTGGGGCGTGATGCTGTGCCTGTTCGCCGGGCTGTTCATGAGCTTCGACCTGAAGTTTGCGATCGTCGCGGCCAAGTGGCAAAACCTGGTGGGCCTGCACCTGTCGCCCAACGGCTTTCTGCAGGGTGCGGCGCTGACGCTGTTCCTGTGTTTCTGCTCGATCTGGCTGTCCCTGGCCCTGGGGTTTGCGACGGCCCTGGCGCGCTTGTCGAACAGCGCGGTGGCGTTCGGGATTGCCAGTTTTTACGCCTCGTTCTTTCGCGGCACGCCGCTGCTGATCCAGATTTTGCTGATCTACCTCGGCCTGCCCCAGTTGGGCGTAGTGCCGGGCGCCATCAGCGCCGGGATCATTGCACTGTCGTTGAACTACGGGGCATACCTGAGCGAGATCTTTCGCGCCGGCATCATCGGAGTGTCCCAGGGCCAGCGGAATGCAGCGGCGGCGCTGGGTATGGGCCCGGCGGTGACGTTCTGGCAGATCGTGCTGCCCCAGGCGATGCGCACCATCATTCCACCGACCACCAGCCAGTTCATTTCGATGCTCAAGGACTCATCGCTGGTCTCGGTCATGGGCGTCTGGGAAGTGATGTTCCTCGCGCAGTCCTACGGGCGCTCCTCATACCGCTATATCGAAATGCTCACCACCGCTGCCGTCATCTACTGGCTGCTCTCCATTGGCCTGGAACTGATCCAGGCACGCCTGGAGCGGCACTACGGCAAGGCCTACCTTCACGGGCGATAACCGCTTTTTACCTGCAGGAAGCACAATGTCTGATCCAACCCCGTTGTTATTCGGCCTGTACGAACAAGCCAGTGTCGGCTGCGGCGGCGCGCCCAGCCTGTGGACCCACCCGGCGGATGAACGCCTGGGCATCAACACCCTCAAGTACTGGTCGAACCTGGCCCGCACGGCAGATGAAGCCAACCTCGACCTGATGTTCTTCGGCGATGTGCTGGGCTTCTACGATGTGTTTGGCGGGTCCGAAGCGGCGGCGTTGAAATGGGCGGTGGAAGCGCCGGCCAACGACCCGCTGACGATCATTCCCGCACTGGTGGCCCTGACCGAAAAGCTCGCCTTTGGCGTCACGGTCAGCACCACCTATGAACACCCATTCACCCACGCCCGGCGCTTCAGCACCCTGGACCATTTGTCCGATGGGCGTATCGGCTGGAACATCGTCACCTCTTACCTGTCCAGCGCCGCACGCAACTTCGGCCTGGAGCAGATGATCAAGCACGACGACCGCTACGAACGCGCCGAAGAGTTTCTCGACGTGGTGTACAAGCTCTGGGAAGGCAGCTGGGCCGATGACGCGGTGCTCGCCGACAAACTCGCACGCACCTATGCCGATGGCACGCGTGTTCGACCGATCCAGCATGCCGGCGACCATTACCGGGTGGCCGGCCCGCACCTCACGTCCCCCTCACCGCAACGCACTCCGCTGCTGATCCAGGCGGGTTGGTCGGGCCGTGGCCGGCAGTTCGCGGCCAAACATGCAGAGCTGGTGTTTATCGCCAAATCCAACCCGCTGGAGATACGCCAGGGGCTGGAAGATATCTGGCGCCAGGCCGAGGCCCGCGGGCGCAGTCAGCAAGACGTCAAATCCCTGACCGTGTTGCGCATCGTCACGGCCCCCACCGCCATCGAAGCACAAAAGAAATACGAGACCCTGCAAAGCAACTATCACCTGCAGGCGCAGTTGGTGAGCTACGCTGGCGACACCGGTATCGATATCAGCCGCTACGCCGACAGCGAAGCACTGTCCACTCACACCGAAGGCATGACCTCCTACGTGATGAAACCCGATGGCAGCGGTAAACCGCTGACCGCCGGCGAGGTCAAGCAACGCTTCGCCAACGTGACGCGGGGCAGCGACCTGATCCTGGTGGGCACGCCGGAGCAGGTGGCGGAAAAAATCGAGGAACACGCCAGAATCTCCGGCACCAGCGGCTACATGCTCAACCCGTTGATCAGCCCCGGCTCGCTGAATGACTTTGTCGAACTGGTGATCCCGGCCCTGCAAAAACGTGGGTTGTATCGCACCACACCGCAGACCGGCACCCTGCGTTCGCGGCTCAGCGCCGACGGCAGTGACCGCTTGCCAACCTCGGCCCATGGGGCTTCGTTCCGCTTTGAGTAAGGTGCTGGTGGGCACTGCGTGACCTGCGCCAACAGGAACGGTAGAGTCACGCCCACGCCCGGCCTGCACACGGAACCCCAGGATGCCTTTCGACCCGATTTCACCGCACTACCAGCGCATTCGCGAACAGATCGCCCACGATATCGCGGCGGGTGTGCCGCAGGCGGATGAGAAATTCCCGTCCGAACGGGAGATGATCGAGCGCTTCGGCTGCACCCGGGTCACCTTGCGCCAGGCCTTGCAGCAGCTGGAAGCCGAAGGCCTGGTGTACCGGGAAAACCGTCGCGGCTGGTTTGTCAGCCCCCGGCGCATCCGCTATGACCCGACGCGCATCAGCGGCTTCATGGATTACGTAAGTGCCCAAGGCCGTACGCCGCGCACCGAATGCCTGCACGCAGAGCTGCGCCCCGCGGGCGACTGGCTGGCCAGGCGGATGGGCCTCGCGTCGACGGATGAGCCGATGTTTTTCCTGCAACGGCGGCGCTGGATCGACCGACGGCCGGTGTTGCTGGAGTTCAACGCGCTGCTGGCCAGCTGGTGCCCTGGGCTGCTGGAGGCTGACCTGAATACCTCGCTGACCCAACTGCTGCGGGAGCGGTTTTCCCGGGTGCTGTCGCGGTGTGAGCTGGAGATGCACATTGGCACGGTGAATGAAGAGCAGGCGGAGTTGCTGCAATTGTCCACCGGTTCCACCAGCGTGTATCTGGAACGCTTGAACTTCGGCGAGGATGACCAGCCGGTGGAGTTCGACCAGGAATTCTGGCGTCCGGATGCATTGTCCGTCGTGATGGAGACGCGCTACCCCGGGACGTGAATTTCACACCCGTGAAAGCTTGTGACTTGTTGCCAACGAACCCGTTTTCACTCGCTTGCAGCCCCTACTATCGAGTCCTCGTGCGCCCCTCACATGGACTGAACCGATGATCACCCGCCCCGAAAAATCCGCGTCGCCCCGCGTCGATCAACCCAACGCTCCCGAGCGGGTTTTCGACGCCGTCCTGAACAAAGCCAAAATCCTTGCCAGCACCGGGCCGGGCGACAAAACCGTCAAGCCCGAGGACTACAAGGAAGTCACCGCCCTCCCGGCCAAACTCGACATCGACAAGCTCAAGGTCATTTCCGAAGACAAGGACGCCGGGGTGATCTACTTCGAACAGGACGGCGCCAAATACAAGATCAGCGCCGAGGGTGCGGCCAACGCCCAGGACGGCTTCGACGTATTGAAGAACCTGCGCTTCGGCCATGCCGTAGCCCCGGTCAACCAGGGCGGGCCCGACGAAGGTACCCCGCTGTACACCTTCCTCCAGACCCTGGCCGAAACCCAGGGCACCCCGGCCGGCAAGGCCATCGTCGAAAGCCTGAAGAACCCCGACCAGCAACTGCTGCGCGAAGACGGCGACGGCGTGCGCCTGGCCAACATCAAATCCGTGGGCAAGGCTGAAGACGGCATCCTCAAGGTCAGCCTTGAAAACGGCAAGACTCTGGTCATTTCCGAATTGCTCACGCCCCAGGCGTTCAGCACCTACACCCAGGCCGGGGTGACCAAGGAAGCCCTCAATGACGGCAAATCCAAAGGTTATGAAGAAGTCACCAGCCTGCCGGGCGACCTCGATTTCAGCCAGTTGAAAGTGGTGTCCGAAGACAGCAGCGCCGGAGTGATCCTGTTCGAACACCAGGGCCACAAGTACGCGATCAGCAAGTCCGAAGCCGACCTGCCGCAGCCCGGCGCCGACCTCAGCAACCCCAACCCCAACGCGGGCGGCACCTTCTACAACTTCCTCCACGCCGTGCATGCCAGCGAAGGCTCGCAGGCCTTCGACTACATCAAGAACGCCCAGTCCCTGCCCGGCCAGGAACTGCTGCGCAAGGACGAGGCCAGCCTGAAGCTGGGCGACATCAGCAAGGTCGACGCGCCCATGGACGGCATCCTGGTGGTCAACCAGGCCGACGGTAAACTGCTGGTGGTGTCCAAGGACATCACCCCCGAAGCCTTCGCCGCCTACACCAGCAAGGGCCAAACCCTGGCCGGCATCGAAAAGGCCAAGGGCGACGGCTACACCCTCGCCGCACCGGACGCTTACCTGGCCTCCACCGAAGACATCATGAGCGTCGGCGGCGCCGGTGATTATGGCCCGGGCCTGATCGCCTTCACCCAGCACAAGCCGGGGGGCAGCGAAGAGAAAATCGTGGTGTCGGAAGACAGCAATCCACAGATGTTCGAGCAGATTTCCAGCTACCGCAGCGACATCGCCGCGCAAACCACCGACGTCGACAAGCTGCGCACCGACAACGGCCTGCCGCCCCTCAAGGACGTCTCCGTCGACAACCTGACCACCACCGAGAAAGATGACAGCGGCAACCCGCTGTCGGTGCAGGACCTGTCGATGAAGACCCTGGTGGACAGCTACCGCGCCGGGGTCAAGGACGGCAGCATCGGCAAGGACGACCCGCGCGCCAAGTTCCTGCGGGCGGTGGAAGCCAGGAGCATGGCCGACAACGGCATGTCGATCATTCCCGAGCACGGCTTCGGCAACCAGGGCATCGCCACCACGCCCATCGACGTGACCTCGCGGGATGTACGCGACAACATCTTCGACACCAAGGCCATCGACCAGACCATCAACGACCTGCTCGGCGACTCGACCATCCAGCACGACATCAAGGCCAACCACGACGCAGCCCTGGGCAAGGTCGACGGCGGCCAGGCGAAGGTCGATGAGACCAGGCAGCGCCTGATCGACAGCACCTCCTCGGAGAACTTCACCCAGTACATCAAGTCCCTGCAGGACAGCGGCAAGACCGAACTGGCCACCCAGGAAATCCAGACCGCCTACACCGCCCTGGCCGATATCGACCCGGCCAAGGCCGACAACTTCCTGCAAAACCTGCAGATCGACGGCTACACCGATGCCGTTGAAAAGCTGATGGACGATCCCACCAAGATCTCCGACGACAACACCGCCCTGGCCACCACCGACAACACCATGGCAATCCTGTCGATGCTCAAGGGCAGTGCCGACGGCCTGCCGCGCCAGGCGCTGGGTGTGTATTCGAAGTTCGTCGACCAACTGCTCAAGGACAAAAACGCCGCCGCCGATTTCGGCAAGGCGATGATTTCCCTCGGCGACACCTGGCAGAAAAACGGCGTGATCAGCTTCAGCGACATCGACAAGGCCGTGAGCAAGGAGATCATGCCGGGCCTCAGCGAAGAGAACCGCAGTTCGTTCGTGAAGAACCTCAACTTCCTCAAGGACAACGGCGTACTCGGCTCGGTGGGCGGCGCAATCGGCATGGGCCGTATCGTCTACCAACTCGCCGGGCAAGGCGGCAAGCTGGCGGATACGCCGATGAAGCGCCTGGGCATCGCCAACGACTTCCTCGGTTTCCTCGGCACCGGCTCGCACTTCGCCACGCTGGGCCTGAAGGTCTACGACAAATTGCGCGGCACCAACGCCTACAAGCTGATGGGCTTCGACCGTTCCCTGCCCGACCTGTGGGCCAAGCCTGGCGAGGGGTACCACGCGCTGCCCAAGGACGCCGAGGCGGTGCAGAAAAAGTACTTCGAGATCGTCGACCAGGCCATGGACGACGGCAAGGACGTGGGCAAGGCCCTCAACAGCGGCGGCTGGAGCGACGAAGGTGCGGCGAAGATCCAGGAGGGCATTGAAAAAGGCATCGCCAGCCGCGGCGGCGTGGCCGGGGCCGGGTTTGGCGCGAAGTTCGCCAGCAGCGCGATCAAGGTGATCGGTATGGCCACCGACGTGGCAGGCGGCGTGATCAGTGTGGTGCAGGCGGCGTTTACCTTGCGTGATGGTGTGCGCGAGAAAGACCCGGTGAAAATCGCCTCGGGCTCACTGTCGATGGCCGGTGGTGTCAGCAGCCTGGTGGGCGCGGCCGGCGGCGTGCTGGGCACGCTGGGGGTGACCGGGCGGATCATTCCGTTCCTGGGACCGGTGGGTTTCTTGATCTCCGGCGCGTTGTCGTTTGTCGGGGCGATCTTGAGCACGGTGCAGTCCCACAAGCTGCACAAGATCTCGATGCAGAACTGGGACCAGATCCAGGACTTCAAGCAGGACGGGCTGCTCAAGCCCAACGGGGATGAAGCGTACGTGTGGTTGCAGACCTACCTGTCCGACTGGGGCCAGCGGGATGCGCCGCAGGACCAGAGCATTTTTGATTTCCGCAAGGAAGAGTGGGATGCGCGGTCGAGTATCCGCGGGGGCGACCATCGGCGGGACCACCCGGACTTTATCGGGGACGGGAATAACCGTAACTCAGAGGACTACAAGTACTCGCTGAAACCGTCGGAATGGACCAATGAGAACCACGACATTATCTGGCGGGTGGGGGATGGGTATGGGGGTGAGTACCATGATGTGGACAAGCCATAACTGAACTTCCTGACACCCGGCAGAACCCATGTGGGAGCGGGCTTGCTCGCGAAGGCGGTGGGTCAGTCAACATTTTCAGTGACTGACACACCGCCTTCGCGAGCAAGCCCGCTCCCACATTTTGATCGGTGTTCGGCTCAAGATCGTCAGATCAACCGCGCCGCCACCAACCAGTCCGCCACCGCCTGGAACGAAGCATCCGGCACCGGATCCCCCGGCACCGTCTTGCGCGCAATCGCTTCCGCCAAGCCCTTGTCCGGCGCTTGCGGTATCCCTAAATCAAACGCCTCCTGCAACATCCCCAACGCTTCCTCCGGCGAAGCGCGGCACACCACCACCGGCACCGGCGTTTCACCACGCACATAACGCACGCCTATCACCCAGCCATCGGTGGTGCCGATCATCATCGACGCCCGGCCCAACCCCAGCTTGGTGGCCAGCGCCTGCATCTCCTGGCGCTGGCGTCGCCGTTCGCTCTTGATCAACGGGTCGCCGTCAATGTCCTTGCGCTCGCGCTTGGTCTCGCTGCGGGTCATTTTCATGTCGCGGCCGAACAGCCAGCGTTGCATCAACACATCCACCCCGCCCACCAGGATGAAGGCCGCGAGTACGGTAAACACCAGCGGCTTGAGCACCAGGAAAAACGTCGACTCGATACACCCCGCGCCACACCGCGACGACTCCATCAACGCCTGCAACGCATGCCGCCCCACCACGTAGAACGCCACAGCCAGCACATGCACCTTGATCAGGCCCTTGATGAACTCCACAAAGTTGCGCAGGGCAAACAGCCTCTTGAAGCCTTCCGCCGGGTTGATACGCTTGAACTCCGGCTTGATCGGCTCCACGGAAAACACAAAGCCACGCATGGTGATGATATTGGTCAGGATCACCACCCCGGTGGTCACCGCCATCACCGGCAGGGTAATGCCGATCACCAGTTGCTCGGCATGGTCCAGCACCCGTGGCCAAACCGTGGCGAAGGGTTCGATGTAGATCTGCGTAGTCAGGTCGATCAGCGCCGTGACCTGGGCCTGGGCCCGGGGCGCGAGGATGGAAATGCACAGGGTGCAGAACAGGATGACCATGCCCGAGACCAAGTCCTGGCTCTTGGCGACCTGGCCTTTCTTTCGCGCGTCCTTGAGTTTTTTATCCGTGGCCGGCTGGGACTTCTCTTCGCTGGTATCGCCCATGCGCTACTCCATGCCCGCGAGGGTTTTCAGCAGCTCCACCGTGCCGCGAAATTCCGCCAACTGGTCCAGCATCAACGGAATCAGGAAGCCGATATAGATCACCATCAGGATCGAGAAAAACAGGTTTTTCACCGGTAACGACAGGTCGAAAATATGCAGGTTCGGCGCCATCCGCGACAGGTACGCCAGCATCAAATCAGTGACCAGCAGCGAGATGATCAGCGGCGACACCATCAGCACTCCGACGCGCATGATCTGGTCGAGAATCGACAGCACCGCCAGCAACGCCGAGCTGGCAAACACAGGGGTAAACGCGGTCACCGGCCACAGCTGGTAGCTGTGGTAATAACCGTCGACCATCAGGATAAAACCGCCGGACATGAAGAACAGCGTGATCAACATCACCGTCAGCAAGGTGGACATCACACTCGACTCCCCGGTGGACAACGGGTCCACCAGTTGCGCCATGGTCGAACCGCGCTGCAGGTCGATCAACTCCCCCGCCACTTCCGCCGCCCAGAACGGAATGCCGAACAACAGGCCGATCAGGATGCCGATCAGGAATTCCTTGATCAGCAACCCGGCGATAAACAGGCTGCCGTGGTTGGGCATCGAGGTCATGGCGTCGAACACCGGCATGAACATCGGGATCGAAATCGCCACGGCCACGCAGCCGCGAATCATCCCGGTGAGCCCGAGGCGGTTGAACGCCGGGGTGATCACCACCACGCCCATGGCCCGGCAGGCCGCCAGCGAGGCCGAGCTGATCACCGGGTAGGCGACTTCGAGAAACTGTGCGGTAAGGCTGGCATCCATGGACGGTCAGCGCGTCCACAGCGGGAAGTTATCCAGCACCTGGCTGCCGAGTTCCGCCACTTGCCCCGCCAGCACCGGCCCCAGGAACACGATGGTCAGCAGCACCGCCACCAGCTTCACTACCTGGGGCAAGGTCTGGTCCTGGATCTGGGTCAGCGCCTGGAACAGGCCCACGCTCAAACCCACGATGATCGCCACCCCCAGCGCAGGCGCGGAGAGCATCAGCACGGTCATCAGTGCCTGTTTCATCAATGACAGGAAAACGTCCTGGCCCATGGGTCGTGCCTCAGCCGTAACTCAGAATCAAACCGTGCATCAGGCGCGACCAGCCGCTCAATGACACGAACAGGAAGATTTTCAGCGGGATCGAGATCAGGTTCGGCGAGACCATCGACATGCCCATCGCCATCAACACGTTGGACACCAGCAAGTCCACCACCAGGAACGGGATGTACAGCAGGAACCCGATCTCGAAGGCCCGGGTCAGCTCCGAACTGACAAACGCCGGGATCAGCACCACCAGGTCGTCATCCCGCAGGTCGGCACGGGCTTCCGGCGACCAGATGGTCTCGGTGGCCTGCACAAAAAAGCCGCGCTCGGACTCGTTGGCAAACCGTGCCAGGTGCGCCTGTAGCGGCGGGCGCAGGGCGTCGCCGAGGTCCTTGAGTTGCTCGACGTGCTCGATATTCAGGTCGCGGCCCTCTACCTGGCGGTACATGTCGCCAATCAACGGCGTGGTGACGTACACCGAGAGAATCAGCGCGATGCCGTACAGCACCAGGTTCGGCGGCGTCTGCTGCACGCCCAGGGCGTTGCGGATCAGGAACAGCACCACCGAGATTTTCATGAAGCCGGTGAGGGTCACCACCGCCAACGGGATCAACCCGATGGTGGCAACCACCAGGATGATCTCGATCAGGTTCGGCTGATAACCGGTCATGGGGTGGCGAAACTCAGCAGGCGCACGCCCAGGCCGTCACCGATTTTCACCAGTTGGCCCTGGCCGACGCGACGGCCGTTGACCATCAGGTCGACGCCATCCACGGTCGGCGTATTCAGTTGCAGCAGGCTGCCCGCCCCCAGTTCCCGCAGTTGCGCCAGGGTCAGTTCCAGGCTGCCGACCTGGCACACCAGCTTGAGGGGCAAATCGTCCAGGGCCGCGGCGGCATCGACGTCAGTCATTGTGTTCTCCATGTCCAAAAGGGGCGTGTTCAGAGGTTCCTGCACCTGCAGCGACGAGCCGTCGCGCTGGCAGCGGGCTTGCAGGCGGCCCTCAAGGTCCAGCAGCCAGCCGCTGCCGGGTTCGAGCATCAGCACATCGCCGGGCTGCAGGCTGCGCAGCTCGCCGAGGCTCAACCATTGCCGCCCGGCCACTACTGACAGCGTGTGGCGCAACGCCGGCAACGGGTCGGCGTCGATCTGGCCGTGCTGGTCCAGCAACTGGCCCACCAGCACTGCAGCGCTTTCACTCAAGTCCAGTTGGGCGGCCATTGGCGGGTTGTTGCCGAAGGTCAATGTCAGTGCCAGATGCACTGCATAAGGCCGCAGGTCGTCACTGGTTTCGAGCAGTTGCACGGGGTGGCCGAGCAACGGTTCGAGGCGCTCGATCAGGTCCAGCACGGCCAGTTCCAGCAGCAGCGAACGCGGCAATGCCGGCAGCACTTGCGCGTCGAACTGCAACGCCAGCGGCACCAGTACTTGTTCCAGGGCGGCAGCCGAGAGTCGCAAGCGCACCGGTGACTGGCCGAGCAACAGCAACACATCCCGGGGTGTTTTCAGCGGCTGGGGATCGGCGGCCCAGGCGACGCTCAGATCCTGCCCGGCGCAGCGGCCCTGCCACGCATGCCGCCGGCGGTGCAATTGGTTATGCAGCGTGAGCAGCGCCGGGTCGTAGTGCTCAAGCCAGGGCGCCAACGGGTCGGCAAGGGCCACGATCATGTGCCGAGTCCTTGTTCTTCACGCAGCTCGCCGGCCACCCGTTCGCTGCTTTCACGCCCGTCCAGCAGGCTTTGCCAGGCATCGGACTGGCGCTGGCGGCTCAGGCGCTCCTGGCGAAACAGCTCACGCTCACGCTCCTGGGTTTGCAGGGTACTGGACACGTGGCTGACGTCGCCTTCAAGCACCTGCTCATCGTCGGCCAAGCCCCGCAGGCGATCCTGGGCGGCCTGCCAACTGGCCACCGACAGGCCTTCGGTGAGGGAGGCGTAAATCTCGCCGGCTTCATGGGCAACGGCCTCACGGTGCAGGCGCAGTTGTTCCTTGGCGTCGGTCAAGGCGCCGCGGGTTTGCGCGCAGCGTTGCTGTTGCGCCGCCAACTGGCTCGCCGCCCGCTGTTCGCGCAGCACCCGCAGGGTTTGCAGGGTGCGCAGTTGTTCAGTCTTCATCGGTTCTTTTCTCCATCGTCATACCAACAGCGCACTCACTGAGTGCATGAAGATCGAATGTGGGAGCTGTCGAGCTCCGGCGAGGCTGCGATAGCGGTGGGTCAGGCAACATCAATGTCGGCTGTGCTGACGCCATCGCAGCCTCGCTGAAGCTCGACAGCGCCCACACTGGAGCTTGCTGCGTTTTCGGGCTCATGCCAGCACCTGGCGCATGCGGATCAAGGTGTGCATGAAGATCAAATGTGGGAGCTGTCGAGCCCCGGCGAGGCTGCGAAAGCGGTGGGTCAGGCAACATTGATGTTGGCTGTGCTGACGCCATCGCAGCCTCGCTGAAGCTCGACAGCTCCCACACTGGAGCTTGCTGCGCTTTCGGACTCATGCCAGCACCTGGCGCATGCGGATCAAGGTGTGCATGAAGATCAAGTGTGGGAGCTGTCGAGCCCCGGCGAGGCTGCGATAGCGGTGGGTCAGGCAACATTGATGTTGGCTGTGCTGACGCCATCGCAGCCTCGCTGAAGCTCGACAGCTCCCACACTGGAGCTTGCTGCGCTTTCGGGCTCATGCCAGCACCTGGCGCATGCGGATCAAGGTGTGTTCGGGGCTGCTGGGTTCGTCGGCGCTCTGGCGCAGGAAGGCTTCGATTGCCCCATGGCGGGTGATCGCTTCGTCGGCCAGGGGGTCGCTGCCGGCGGAGTACTCGCCGACGCGGATCAGCATTTCGATCTCGCCGTAGCGCGCCATCAATTCACGGATGCGCATCGCCAGGCGCTTGTGTTCATCACCGGCGACCTGCTCCATCAAGCGGCTGCGGCTGCGCAGCACGTCCACCGCCGGGAAATAGTTGCGCTGCGCCAGTTCAGCGCTGAGGGCGATATGCCCGTCGAGGATCGAACGCGCTTCCTCCGCCACCGGATCGCTGGCGGCGTCGCCTTCGGTGAGCACGGTGTACAGCGCGGTGATGCTGCCGGCAGGGCCCGGGCCGGCGCGCTCGAGCAACTTGGGCAAGGTGGCAAAAAACGACGGCGGATAACCGCGGCGGGTCGGCGGTTCACCCACGGCCAGGCCGATTTCGCGCTGGGCGCGGGCGAACCGCGTGAGGCTGTCCATCAACAGCAGTACATTGCGGCCCTGGTCGCGGTGGTACTCGGCCAGGGTGGTGGCGACAAATGCCGCGCGCACCCGCTCGGCGGCCGGGCGGTCGGAGGTGGCGACGACAGCAACGGTGCGTGCGCGGGCCGTGGCGTCCAGTTGCACGTCCAGCAGTTCGCGCACTTCCCTGCCCCGCTCGCCGATCAAACCGATGACAATCACATCGGCCTCGCTGTTGCGGATGATGCTCGCCAACAAGGAGGATTTGCCCACACCGGGCTCGCCGAAGATGCCCATGCGCTGGCCCTGGGCGAGGGTCAGCAAGCCGTCGATGGAGCGGATGCCCAACGCCATGGAGCGCACGATCAATTGCCGGGAGAACGGGGCCGGTGGCTCGGCATGCAAGGGGTAGGTCTGCAGGTTCAGGGTTGGCGGTACACCGTCACCGTCGAGAAACTCGCCCATGGGGCTGATCACTCGCCCCAATTGCGCATCGCCCACGGCCACACCCAGGCTTTCGCCGGTGGCAGTGATTTGCGTGCGGGTCGACAGGCCTTCCATGGAACCGATGGGCGACAGGATCGCTTCGTCGCCATCAAAACCGATCACTTCGGCGCTGAGGCTGCGACCACTGACCGGGTCGCGCAGGTGGCATAGCTCACCGATGCTCGCGCCCGCCACGCTGGCCCGCAGCAACACCCCGCGAATGCTCAGCACCGTGCCCTGCATCGGACGCAAGCGGGCCTGGGACAGCCGCTCGGTCAGGCGCGGCAGCAGTTGATCGAGGTTCATGCCACGCCCTCTTCGGCAAAGGGCAACAGGCTGCGGCGCAGGCTTTGCAGTTGCGCCTCCAGCCCCAGCTCAACCGAACCCGCCGGGCTGCTCAGGCGGGCCTGGCCGGCGCCCAGTTGCGCATCGGCCTCCACGGCGATGCCGTCCTTGAGCAACTGTGGGCGCAGGGCATTCACGTCGGCGGGCGGCACCCACAACGTCAAGGCCTGGCCCTGGCGAAACGCGCTCAGGGCCTGGCGTGTACAACGCACCACGCGGTCGGTGTCGTCCAGTTCGCCGAGTACTTCACGCACGATGCCCAGGGCCAGGTCCGCCAGCGACGCCTCAAGCCCGGCCAGGTAATGCTGGACCTGGGCCTGGGTCTCCAGCAGCAACTGTGCAACCTGTTCGGCGCCTTCGCGGCGCGCACTTTCAAAACCTTCGGCGCGGGCGGTGTGCAGCCATTGGTCGCTGTCGGCCTTGATCTGCTCGGCGTGCGCCCTGGCGGCTTGCACAAAGGCAAAGCCATCGGTCCATAACGCCGCTTCATCGGCGCGCAAAATCCGCGCGGCCGGACGGCTGGGTAATTCACTCATGGGCAAGCTCCTCGGCGAGTAACCGGGCGGCGACGGTCTGGACGATCTCCAGGTCGCGGGGCAAGCGTCCGCTGTAGCCCTTGGGTGCGACAAACCGCAGGGGCAGCCAGCCTTGCAACTCGGCAGGCTGGGCTTGCAGCCAGGCGGCGACACAGGTGAGGCCATCGCGGTCGATGGCGTCGATCAACTCGGCGGGCTCGCGCAGCAGGTCGGCCGCGCCGCCCAACTGCCGGTGCGCGAGGGCAAGGGCAAAGGCTTCCTGGCCAAGGCCCTCGCGCAATTCATTGACCACTTCGCGGCGGATCTCCCGGCTCAGGGTCGAGCCATGCCAGATCGCACCACACAGCCTGGGCAGACGCGCAAATTGCGCCGGGCTCAGCAGCAGCACCGGCAAATCAGCGGCGGGCGGCGTGACCAGATGCGCCAGCGGCGCCAGCTGATAATGGCTGGCCAGCAGTTGCTCCAGCCGCGAGCGAAAACGCGGCTGCCCATGCAGGGCTTGCAGCACCTCGACCGGCAGGCCTTCGCCAAAACACTCGCCAAGGCTTTGCTCGCGCACAAACTGCAACGGCTGGGCGATCAGCCCCTGCCAACGCTCAACCAGGCTCATTCACCCTCCTTGAGCACATACAACGCCTGGGCCTGGCGCCGCGCCCATTGCTGGCGGGCCAACACACCACCCGCGCCGAGGGCGAGCAGCAGCAAGCCACCGAACAGCAACCGCGCCTGGTTGAGGTTGTCTTCCAACAGCCACAGGCCCATGAAACGCGCGAGTCGCGGTTGCGCCGGGTTCTGGCTGATGGACACCGCGGCCTTGATCGCGGTCACCGACACACCGTCATAGCTCAGGCCGGAAATGCCGTTGGCAACCAGGGTCTTGATCTGCGGAATCAGCGTGTTGATGTCGGTGCCCGGGTCGTAGCGCACCAGCACCGAGGCCGACGACGGCGAAATCACCCGCTTGAGCAGGTCATTGTCCGGCAGCACCACGTGCACCCGCGCCGAGACGATGCCGTCGATCTGCGACACCGAGTGGGACAGTTCTTCGCTCAAGGCATAGATCATCTGCGCCCGCTCCTGCACCGGCGACGACACCAGGCCATTGCCCTTGAACACCTCGCCCATGTTGGAAAAGCTCTGCTGCGGCAGGCCGGCGTTGTCCAGCAGGGTCATGGCCTCGGCGAAGCGCTGTTCGTCGACCACCACTTTCAACTGGCCGTTGTCCTGCACCTTGCGCGTCGCCGGGATGCCGTCGCGCAGCAGCACCGCGACCATGGCGTTGGCGTCGCGCTCGCTGAGGTTGGTGTAGAGGTCCATGTCGCAGGCCTGCAAGAGGCTGGCGAGCACGCCGATCAGCAGCAGGCGCAGGGCACGATTCGGGCTTGGCATGGCGTTATTGACCCTTGAGCAGCGTGTTGGCGGAACCGGAAATCTGCGTCGCACCGCGCACCACCATCTGGGTTTCGATGGAGTAGTCGAACATCTTGCCCAGTGAATGGACGATCTGGTCGACCTGCTGCTCGGCGACTTTCTTGCCCGGTTCTGCGGTGGGCGAGGCACCCGAGGTGCGGATATCCGCAGCGGCCACTTGCGGCGGCGCCGAGGGGTTATTGGTGAGCAAATCGGCCCGCTCGGAAAAAGTCCGGGAGCGGTCGATAAAACTGTTCAGGCGCTCCATCAGCCCCGAGCCGATCTGATGGGGGCTGGCGCCCTCGGGCATGCCCTTGGCCGTATTGGCCATGTGCTCGAACAGATTCTGCGAGGCCCCGGCGGGCCCCGCGCCGGCGGACGGCGGCAAGGCCGTGGCGCTGGCAGCGAGACTGATGGTCATGGGTACGCCCTACTCTTCGTCGTCATCGGACATGGCGTCATTCAGCATTTCCTGCGCCTTGGGCATGATGATGAATTGGCCGCCGATGGTGACTGCCTGAGTGATCAGGGCATCGGTGAATTCGGCGTCGGTCATCTCCGGTTTATCGGCGCTCTTGGCGTTGTCCACCGCGGCGTTGAACTTGGCTTCAGGGCTGGCGCCACCGGGGGCGAGGTTGCTGTCTACGGCGGTTACGGACATGGTCATGCTCCTTTACTGGGGTTGGGGTGAATCAAGGGGTTTCAGTGCTCACCTGGGCGCCGCGAAACACCCGCACGCCGTGCTCGCGCGCCACAATAGGCGCGGCGGCCTTGGGCTGCAGGTGATCCACATGCTGCTGGACCAGCGCCAGGTACGGCGGCGGCCCGGAGACGAAGACTTCATCGCCCTCGGGGCCGTTACGCATCGACAACTGCTGGCCGAACACATCGAGGTTGTTCAGATAGGCCTGCAACTGATCCAGGTTCAGGGCGTTGGCCTTGAACAGCCTGGTGGTGATTTCATCGCTGGCATTGAGGTACAGCAGGTTGCCGTCGAAATACCAGGTCAGGCCATTGGTGCTGCACAGCGTCTGCAAAAACTCCCCGGCGGTGGCTGCACGCACGGTGCTGCGGGCCTTGCCGCGGACCTTGTCGGAGAGCACCAGCGGGATATCGAGGTTGTGGCCGAACTCTTCGAGGGCGGCGCGCACGTCCTGGTCCACCAGCACATAGGCGTAGGGTTTGGCGAACCATTCGGGCTCTTCGTCGGCGTGGGCGATCGAGGCACCCAACAGCACCGACAGACATAGGAGCGCCATGGAAAATATGCTTACATGACGTCCGCCTTCGCCCAACGAGTTGTGACGATGACCAAACACTTTTTGCTTGCCGGCAGCCTGTTGCTGGCTGCCTGTTCCAATACTGCGCCGAGCGATTCCGACCGCTCGCTGAAGCTGGCCGACGACCTGAACAAACGCGGCGACTACGCCAGCGCGGCGGCGCTGTACGAACGTGCGGCCCAGCAACCGGGCGCAAGCATCGACTTGTGGCTCAAACTCGGCCAGGCACGGCTCGACGGCAACGACGCGGTCGGTGCCGAGCGCGCCTTCCAACAGGCCCTCGGCCTTCAAGCCCACAACGCCGACGCCCTGCTGGGACTGGGCACCGCGCAACTGCGCCTTGGCAAAAGCCAACGCGCCGTGACCGCCCTGGGCCAGGCCGCCGAGGCCAGCCAATCGCCGGTCGCCTACACCCGACTGGGCATTGCCCAGGTGTTGAACGGCCAGGCCGTCGCGGCACAAACCGCGTTCGCCAAAAGCCTGAGCCTGCAACCCGACGACCTCGACAGCCGCTGCAACCTGGCCCTGGCCTACGCCCTTGGCGGCCAGGCGCAGCAGGCCTTGGACACCATCGCCCCCGTCACCCAATCGCCCCGCGCGTTGCCACGGCATCAGCGTAATGAGTTGTTGGTGCTGGTGTTGGCGGGTTACGAACAACGGGTGGCCAGCTTGCCGCTGGACGATATTCCGGCCGCTGAGCGCGCACGCCTGATCACGGAAGCCAACCGCATCAAAGCCATCAGCGATCCGATTGCGCAAGCGCGGGAATTGGGGCTGGTGGATACGCACTAAATCCAACTGCTTTTGATCTTGCTGTTGCTGTTGCACTGCTTTTGATTTTGATCTATCAGGCCCCGTCAACCACGATGG
>NZ_JACAPN010000049.1:0-53255 GCF_013385665.1 Pseudomonas sp. D4002 | reverse complement strand
TTAGCCGCGCCGGGCCATGGATGGCCCGTCGCGGCGGCCCGCGGAGCAATGCCGGAGTGAGGGAACACCGAGCCTAGGCGAGGTGCCGACAGGCGGGGCAGAGCCCTTTGCTTACTTTGGGGCTTTTCCAAAGTGAGCCGCTGTAAGAGCGGAACCATAAGCCGCCGTTACCGAAGAAACGGATATGTACTCAGTCAACAATAAACCGCACCCCCGCCCTAACCCGCTCATCCACGGTCAATTCGAAAATATCCGGCCGGGCATAATGCCCAACCACATCATAGTCATACCGCGCCCGCACCAAATCATCCGTATCAATCCGCGCCACCAGCAACCCCGCCCCACCGAGCAATGGCCCGGCAAGAACGTCCCCCATGGGCCCGACAATCACACTGCCCCCCGCGATCAGAGGCCGATCCACCGGCCAGTTCGCCACCTCCACACCCAACGCCTGGGGTGACGCCTGCACCTGACACGCACTCACCACAAAACACCGCCCCTCATGGGCAATATGCCGCATGCTCACCTGCCACATTACCCGCTCATCCACCGTCGGCGCGCACCACACTTCCACACCCTTGGCGTACATCGCGGTGCGCAACAACGGCATCATGTTCTCCCAGCACACGGCGCCACCGATGCGCCCTACCGCGGCATCAATCACCGGCAACGTCGAACCATCACCCTTGCCCCAGATCAGCCGCTCAGTGCCGGTAGGCATCAATTTGCGATGCCTGGCCACCAACCCGCCCACCGGCTCGAAATACAGCACCGTGCAATACAACGTGCTGCCACTGCGCTCAATCACACCCAACACCAGGCTCGCCCCGGTGCGCGCCGACAAGCCGGCCAGCGCTTCGGTCTCCACGCCCGGCACATCAATCGCATTGGCAAAATACCGCGCAAAGGCCTCACGCCCTTCAGGCAGGCGATAACCCAGCTGGGTGCCGAAGCCCTCACCCTTGGGATAACCCCCGAGCAACGCTTCGGGCATCACCACCAGTTGCGCACCGCTGCGCAGGATTTCGTCCTCGTAGGACAGGATCTGTTCCAGGGTCTCAGCCTTGCCTCCCGGCAAGGAACCGATTTGCAGCGCAGCCACGGTAGAAACAGGCATCACGATCACTCCGTATCAATGGGGGTTGCCCATTCTCCGGCCAGCGGCAATCATGAATAAAGCCCGCTTCGCTGCTAACTGATATGAGCCATATGAATATCATCATCCATCAGTCAGCGTCCTTCAGGAATCCGACAAGACTCTCGATAAACCGCTCCAGCGCCACCGGCAAAGCACGCTTGGGCATGGTCAGGACTTGAATCGCCCGGTCTGAAAACTGCGGGTCCGACAGCGCAACCGAGGTCAGCTCGTCGCTCCCATTCGCCCGATGACTGATCGCCCCACCAAACGCGATGGTGTCCGTGTTGCGAACGAATTCATGGATGGCGCCCGAATAATTGCAGGTCATTACGTGATTGAACGTCAGCCCTTCCATCTGGCAAACCAGGTCGAACAATTGCCGCTGGGTGGAGCCTTTTGGCGTCAGCGCCAACGGGTAAGCGGACAGCGATCGAAGGGACAGTTGCCTGACCGCCGCCAGTGGATGCCCCACCCGCATCACCGCGCGGATCGGCGAGCGACTGGAATGCCGCACTTCAACCCCTTCGACAGGCTCGGTACTGAACACCAACCCCACATCGGCTTCGCCGCGTCTCACTTTATCCGCGCATTCGTGAGGCGACATCACTTCCAGCACATACTGGAAAACGGGATTTTGCTGATAATGCCGGATCAGCACCTGAGGCAGGAAATAACGGGACAGCCCCTCGGTGGACACCAGCCGAACCACTTTCGCGCCCGGATAATCGCCCGCCCGTAGCTCCGAGAGCAGGCTTTGCTCCTCCAGCAAGGCACGCCGTGCGTGATCGGCCAAGGCATTGCCGGCCGCTGTGGGCTGCATGCCCCTTGGCCGGCGCTCGAACAATGGAACCCCGATGGTTTCTTCCAACAGGGAGATTTGGCGACTGACCGCACTGGGCGCGATGTGCAAGCGTTCGCCGGCAGCAGCCAGTGATCCTGTATCGAATACGGCCAGGAAATAACGATAATCCACAGTTTGATTCCTTTACCCAAGGATCTATTTATTAGAAGGCAAACGTCAAAAAACAGCAATATACACACCGATGCATGACTTCTATATTGGATTGAACCTCAGCCCGCACCGGAACTGTCATGTCCAAGCAACAAGCGCTCGCGAATGTTCGCCAGTACCTGGCCGAAGGCCATTTTGAAGCCGATCTGCGTCGCAGGATCGCCATTCGCAGCGAAAGCCAGAACCCCGGCCAGGCGCACGAACTGACGCGCTACCTGCAACAGGAAATACAACCAGCGCTGATCGCAATGGGTTTTGAATGCCAGATGCTCGATAACCCGTCGGGCGCCGGGCCGTTGCTGTTCGCCTCACGCCACGAAGGGGCTGATTTGCCCACGGTATTAACGTATGGACATGGCGACGTAGTGCTCGGGTATGACGAGCAATGGCGCGAGGGCCTCAGCCCTTGGGCGTTGAGCGTGGAAGGTGATCGTTGGTATGGCCGAGGCACCGCGGACAACAAGGGCCAGCACAGCGTCAACCTGACTGCCCTCGAGCACGTCATCAAGCAACGTGAGGGGCGCTTGGGCTTTAACGTCAAAGTGCTGTTCGAAACCGGCGAAGAATGCGGTTCTCCCGGGCTGCGGGAGATTTGCACTCTGCACCGGGAGCTGTTGCAAGCCGATGTGTTCATCGCCTCCGACGGGCCGCGCTTGAACGACAGTCGCCCGACAATATTCCTCGGTTCCAGAGGTTCCGCGTTGTTTTCCCTGGAAGTCAACGCACGCGACAAGGGCCTTCACTCCGGTAACTGGGGCGGTGTGATGTCCAACCCCGCCGTAGTATTGGCCAATGCGCTAGCCAGCCTGGTGGACAAGGACGGTCGTATTCGCTGCCGAACGCTGGTGCCTGACGCCATACCCGACTCCGTACGCGAAGCCATCCGCGACTTGGACATCCATCCGCGCTCTCTGGGACGGGAACTGGATGTTGATTGGGGCGAGCCTGGCCTGACCCTGGGTGAACGACTCTTCGGCTGGAACACGGTGGAGATCCTTGCGTTTATCGCAGGCAATCCGACCAAACCGGTCAACGCCATTCCACCCCGCGCCACCGCGCATTGCCAGTTGCGATTTGTAGTCGGCACTGACTGGCAGAATCTGCAAAAGCTGCTGCGCCAACACCTGGATGCGGAGGGGTTTCAACAGGTCGATATCGTGATTGACCGTTGCACACCGGCCAGTCGCCTGGACCCTGACAACCCTTGGGTACGCTTCGCCAAACAGTCGATCGCCGATGCCACCCACCGGCCCGTTGCCGTGTTACCGAACCTTGCAGGCACCCTGCCCAACGATATTTTCGCGGACATATTGGGTTTGCCCACCTTGTGGATACCGCACTCCTACCCCGGGTGTTCACAACATGCTCCGGATGAGCATCTGTTGGGCTCGGTAGTCCTCGAAGGGCTGCAAATCATGACCTCGCTGTTCTGGGACCTGGGTCACCTCGCCCCCTTCAAACCACAATAAAAAATCGGGGTCCGCCGACCCTTTTTATCTGCCGCTCACCCCCTTATAAAATCAGGAGCGTCAAGAATGACAGCGTTATCGTCCCCCACCGTTTCACCCACGATCGCAAAGGCCACGCCCCTCTGGAAACCCATTGGCGCGGCCTTGATCGGTAATACGCTTGAATGGTTCGACCTGTCGGTGTACGCCTATTTTGCGCTGACCATCAGCAAGGTATTTTTCCCGGCCGCCGACCCGGCCGTGTCGCTGTTCCTGGCCTTCGCGACCTTCGGCCTTTCATTTCTTATCCGGCCACTGGGCGCTGCCGTGCTCGGTTCCTATGCCGACAGAAGGCGTTGACGCTGTCCATCATGCTGATGCTGATAGGGACGGCGATGATTGCCGTGATGCCCAGCTATGCAACTATCGGGATTATTGCGCCGATCGGAATTCTGTTCGCCCGCCTGCTCCAGGGTTTCTCCGCCGGTGGTGAGTTCGGCAGCTCCACCGCGTTCATGATGGAGCATGCACCGCAGAAGACCCGTAACTTTGTCGCGAGCCTGCAGTTTGCAAGCCAGGGCTTTGGCGTGGTCATCGCCTCATTGTTCGGCTACTTCCTGACCATCAGCCTGAATGATCAACAGATGTTCGACTGGGGTTGGCGCGTGCCGTTTTTCTTCGGGCTGATCCTCGCCCCGGTGGGCCTGTACATCCGCCGCACGGTGGATGAGTCGCCCGATTTCAAGGAAAGCCAGCCGGGCTCACGGCCGTTGCGGGAAGTGCTGCTCTCGCAGAAGACCTTGTTGCTGGTGGCGATGGGCGTGCTGATCGTGTCGACGGCGTCCAACTTCATGATCAAGTACATGCCGTCTTATGCCTCGACCACCTTGGACATTCCCCAGTCCACAGGCTTCCTGGCCACGCTGACGGGCGGGATCATCCTGACCGTGGTGACGCCGGTTGTAGGGTTCATCACCGGTTATGTCAGCCGGATCAAAATCATGTTGTGGGCCTCGAGCATCTACATCCTCGTAATCTTTCCGGCATTCGCCTGGCTCAACAGAGTACCGAGCGCCACCTCGTTGTTGCTGGTGGTGTCGATGATGGCGTTGATCAAGGCCGTCTACTTCGCCCCACTGGCATCACTTATGGCCGATGTATTTCCCGTACGCACCCGGGTGACCGGCATGTCACTCAGCTACAACCTGGCCGTGACGATATTCGGTGGCTTTGCACCGGTGATTGCAACCGGGTTGATCGCGCTGACCGGCTCGCAGCTGGCGCCGAGCTTTTACCTGATAGCGGCGGCTGCCCTCAGCATTGGCGCGCTCGTGGTGGCAAAGAGAACATTGCGCCTGGTGTAGCACCTGGCGGGACGTTATATATTCAAGGCATATCCAGTCACATGATATGAGCCTGATGAATATCGCCAACGTCGATCTCAACCTGCTGAAAACCTTCGAGGCCCTGCACGACGAATCCAGTGCCAGCCGTGCCGCCCTGCGCCTTGGCGTCACGCAGTCGGCGATCAGTGCAGCCCTGCGCCGCTTGCGCGATGTGTACGGCGATCAGTTGTTCGTGCGTACCGGCCGGGGCCTGGCGCCCACCTTGCGGGCCAATCAGTTGAAGCCGGTGATCAGCGAAGCGCTGGATCGCTGCCGCCAGAGCCTGGCGATGGTGGATCCCCTGGGCAATCACTATCAGGGCCGTTCGGTGGTGGTGGGGTTATCGGATGATTTCGAAATCGCCTACGGCCGGCGGCTGATTGAAGAGATTGCCCGGCGTGCGCCAAAGCTGCGGTTGATGTTCCGCCAGACCCACAGCCAGATCGTTGCCGACGCCCTGCTCGACCGCAGCCTGGACCTGGCAATCACCGCCGGCGGGTTTGCCGAGCGCCGGTTGAGCCGGCAGGTATTGGGGGAAGGCCATTACGCCTGCCTGGTGGACCCCGACAGCCTGGCGCCGGGACAACAGGCCATCGACCTCGACGAGTTCGTCAGGCGCGAGCATGTGCTGGTGTCATCCGGCGGGTTTATCGGGATCACCGACGAGGGCCTGGCCGCGCAGGGGCTGAGCCGCCACGTAGGTGCCTCGACCACGCACTTCGCGGCGCTGCCGTTCCTGCTCAAGGGCAGCCAGGCGGTGGCGACCATCCCCGGCCATGCGGCCCAGGCCATCGCGCAGATGACCGGACTGAGGGAGCTGCCTTGCCCGCTGGCGCTGCCGCGTTACCCGGTGGAGCTGGGCTGGCGCACCCAGGCGCAACTGGATCCGTTGCTGCTCAAGGTGCGCGAGGCAATCGAGGCTTGTTTTACTTCGCCGCCATCAGGCGATTGACTTCACTGCGCACCATGTTCGAGAACTCCGGCGGTGACATGCCGTCCAGTTCTGCACGCACCCATTCGGCCCATTTGCCCTTGCGCTTGGCGCGTTCGCCAAACAGGCGGGCGGCCTCACCCTTGGCCTTACCCAGGTTGCTTTGCCAGAGGTCGTAGAGACGGGACTTTTCATCTTCCAGCGCGGCGCGCTCGGCGAGGGGCTTGTTGGCCAGATTGAAGCTCATGTTGAATTACCTGCTGCACAAATTAGGTGACATCTTACACTGTAGGTTGAAATTTCCTGGCCTGGATTTCTCCTAAGCTGACCGTAGGAAAAAAACTGCAACTTTTGCCTGCTTCAAACACTCCATTCTTCATCAAGCGCATTCATTGCCACATTCACCCGCAAGGAGTTAACCCAATGGCCCGCAAATCTGCCGCCCAAGCCGTCGAAGACCAAATCAAGGACCAAGCCTTCAGTGAACTGACCGCACTGATCGAAGAATCGGACAAGCTGCTCAAAAGCAGCGCGTCACTGGTGGGGGAAGAAGGTGAAACCCTGCGTGAACAGGTCGCCATCAAGCTCAAGCAGGCGCTGGACTCGGTGTCCAACGTGCGCGAGCGCAGCAAGCCGGTGGTGGATGCCACCGAAACCTATATCGGTGGCCACCCATGGCAGACCGTGGCGATTTCCGCCGGGTTTGGCCTGGTAGTCGGCCTGTTGCTGGGCCGCCGCAACTGATCTGATGCAACGGCTGCGCCCTCCCCGGGCGCAGCGCGCTTCAGGCCTGTGCCAACACCCGCAACCGGCTCAACTCCTGAGTTTCGATCTCAATTCCGCCTGCCTGCGACTTCGCCCGTGTGCGATGGCGCCTGTCCCCCGGCAAACGCCGCAACCCTGCCGCATGCATCTGTCGCACCAATTCCTGGCTGCGCTCGGCGAAGCTCTGCCCGGCGGTCTTGCTCGGGTCGATCACGATCAGCAGTTGGCCGGTCCATGGGGTGCGGGCGCCGGGGTGATCGGACCAGTTGAACTCAAACGAGAAGTTACCGCCCGTGAGGGCCGCGGCCAGCAGCTCGACCATCATCGACAGGGCCGACCCCTTGTGCCCGCCAAACGGCAGCAGCGCGCCGCCTTCGAGGATCGCCCTGGGGTCCTGGGTCGGCTGGCCGAGGCTGTCCACACCCATGCCCGGCGGCAGGCGCTCGCCCTTGCGCGCGGCAATCTGTACGTCGCCATGGGCGATAGCGCTGGTGGCCAGGTCAAACACGATCGGCAGGCCATCGGCGCGGGGCGCGGCGAAGGCAATGGGGTTGGTGCCGAACAGCGGGCGGTCGGCGCCGTGGGGCACCACGCAGGTCATGCTGTTGACCACGCTCAAGGCCACCAGGCCTTCTTCAGCAAAAGGCTCGACATCCGGCCAAAGCGCCGCGAAGTGGTGGGAGTTATGGATCGCCAGCAAGGCAATCCCGGCACTGCGGGCCTTTTCCACCAACAGCGCACGGGCGGCTTGCAGTGCGGGCTGGGCGAAGCCGTTAGCCGCATCCACCCGCACAAACCCGCTGGCCACATCCTCGACCACGGGCACCGCCTTGCCGTTGACCCAGCCACTGGCCAGGGTCGAGACGTAACCGGGGATACGGAATACACCGTGGCTGTGGGCACCGTCGCGCTCGGCGCTGGCGCAGTTCTCGGCCAGCACCTGGGCCACATCGGCCGACGTACCGTGGCGGACAAACACCTGGCGCAGCAGGTCGGTCAATTGCGCATAACTGAGTCGCTCTGATGAAGACTCGACATCCAAAGGCGATGCAGACATCTGAAGCTCCCGTTTAATTATTGGAATGGGCAACAGCGTACAAGAATCGGTCCGTCGATTAGACAGGGTTTGCCCCATGGCTGTCGACAGGGAGCGCCAGACATATCTAGCCCCTCGTGGCGCCAGGCCTGGATAGGTTGCAGGCACGCAACTCTTCAAGGATCAGGATGATGAGCCACACCCCTCTCCCGTATTTTTTCCCCGAAGCCATGCGCGTGGGCTGGAGGGCGCTGGACCGTGAGCGCCAGCTGAACATCGACAGCAGGGACATCGAGTTTCTCGGCAAGGTGTTTTTTGCCAGCGATGCAGGCCGTCGCCAACAGTCGCCGCCAATGATCGCGCAGCGCATCTGGTTGAATAAAAGCACTGCCAATGCCGTCGAACTGGCCGGCAGCTTCATGATGAGTTCAACCAGCGCCTACCCACATGCCTGGCTCTACACCCCGTACGGCGGCCTGGAAAAATTCGACAGCCCCGCCCACTTGCTGACAGCACTGACCGAGCGCTTGAAAACCCCGGACAGCGCCACGCAACTGCTGTACTTCCTGCCCTTGCAGCAACAACCATCGCCGCTACTCGACAACCGACTGGTGCTGACACCGGAGGCCATGCTCGGCGACGTATTGGGTGAACAGGAAAAAACCCTAAGGCGCTATCAGGAGAATAATCGCCAGGCGCTGCTGGCGGCGTTGAAACAGTTGCCCGCCCTCGGCGCCCTGCTTTCAAAACTGCTCGAAAGCGTCTGCCGCCCACTGTTCCCCGGGCTCAGCCCCGGCGAAGCCCACGTGAGTTTTTTCGCCATACAGCCCGTTGGGTACACGGTGCCTCGCTGGATCGACTCGCTGCAACTCAATGACGCGGTGCTGTTGTACTACCGTGAACAAGCCTGGCCCGCCGGGCAAACCCGGGAGTTTTTCCACCCCAAGCGGCCTGCCGACGCCAAGGCCCGCGACACGCAGCGTTGGGAAACCGCGATCAAACAAGCAGCCGGCCAACTGATCCCGTTCCTGCACAGTGCACTGGAGACGTTCTGGAACAGCGAGATCGCACCGGGCGTGTCGCGTCGGGCCTGGTTCGCCCGGGCCATGGCCGCCAATGCGCAACTGGATCTGCTGTTCAAGCGCCAGCAATCCATCATCAGTCCGGAGCAAAGCCGGGCATTGGCAGCGCTGTACTCTTCCCGGGGTAACGAGGCCCCCCCGAACAGCCAGACGCTGCGCGTCGAGAACGTACAGATCTGGGAGCAGCCGAGCAACGCCGTCGAGCTGGCCAGCACCTTCATGATCGGCAATTCGCAGACCTTTCTCTACACCCCCGAGAAGGGCCTGCAGGTGCTCGGGACCTACGACGATCTGATGGACACCCTCAAGGCCATGGTCAAGGCACCAGGCTATGAAGACGACCTCTACAACCTGATGTCCCTGGAGGAGCGGGCGCTGTTTGTAGGGTTCAAGACGCCGCAGTTTTCCGGTACTCCCATCGCCGGCAATCTGTTTGAGCAGGTGCTCGAAACCATCATCGGCAAGCAGCAACAGAACCTACGCTACGCGCTAGATCTGTACCGACGCACCCGCGCCGGCATTGACCCCTCCGCCTTGCTCGACTACGCGCTGGATGTGCGGTACATGATCGACAGCCACCTCCCGGGCCTGGATACCGCGGGACGCTGGACGCCTCATTCGGTACTGGCCGACCCGACTCGCCCGGTGTCGCTGGCCGCCGAACGTGCCGCCCTGCTGCAAAAGCAGATGACCGATATCCAGGACACGCTGGCAACCCAGGTGCGAGCGCAACCCACATTGGCCAACACCGTCAATCAGGCGCTCACCGCCGAGTTCAACCGCCGCGGCTTGGCTGGCCACGATCCCGGCAAGATCTACGTCAATCGCTACGCCGCCAGCGCAAGCGCGACACCCGCCACTGCGCCCCTGGAAAGCCAGAGCCTGCGCAGTTACTTTCTTGCGCGCCTGATACACAAGCGCGGGCCGATTCCGCAAACGCCGCACTATGGCCTTTACGCCAGCCAGGTCGATGGGGCTGTCACACCGCTGGGCGGCCTGGACATAGCGCAAGCCAACGCAGTGCTCGATGCCGCACTGGTCAAGTTTCATCACTCCAACATTGCCGATATTCCCCGCGAATACCTGGAACAGCTCAAGGCGCCGATGGCCCATGCCATGGCGGTGGCGATCCAGGGCGAAGCCAGGCTCAGGCGCCTCAACAACAGCCTGGACGCGCGTGATGAGGCGATCGCGCAGACGGTGTTTGATCTTCAACACCCTGATCGCCGCCGACGCCAGGGCCTGGGTGGATTCATCCCGGATGCCTATGCGTTGACCGTCGAACCCGAGGGCCTGACGCAACGGGTGCCCCTGGCGCATTGCTTGATGCTCACCGAACGCGGTGGCCTGGCCCCGTCCCACTCAGGCCGGGCCGTGCTGTGGACGCCGGCGCGCGGCCTGGAGAGTTTCGCCAACGTCAGCCAATTGCAGACAGAACTGCAACGACGACTGGCCGCGCCGGACCTTCGCAGGCAGCTACTGGCCAATCTCGACCCGCGCTATCTCAAACCGCACCAGGCCTGCGCACTCGGTCAGTTCATGCTGATCAACGGCGCGGTCGCACAGCACTGCCAGCAGTCCTGGATTGATCATTACAGGGCACAACGGGCTCACTGCCTCACCCTGACGCTCTCAGGGGACGCCTTGCTGAAGCGTCTCGGGGGGCTGGAAAAGGCCTTGCCGGCCAACGACCTGAGCCATGCCTCACAAATCGCCCAGACCTTCATGGCACAACAATCACTGCCCGCCTGGCTGGGGATGGCGTCTGTCAGCCAACAGCGTCGCCATGTCGAAATCCTTGAGCAATACCGCCACAGCCTCACGGACGACAAGGACTACCTTGACGATTTCCTGCCGCTGCCAGCGTATCTCGGCAGCAAGCTCATCGACTTGTTGCAGCCCTATGACGTGCGCCCGCAAGACGTCTACATCCTGCCCAAGCTGGTATTGGCCGGCCAGCGGCAGAACCTGGTGGACTACGCCCTCAATCACGTCAGCCAGCAAGCTGCTGCATTCGATGTCGAGTCCACAGCCGCCGGCCTGACACCTGCTGTGGTGCGCCAGATCCTCGCGCGCCTGCCCCTCAAGCAGGACCACCAGGCTTGCCTGGTCGAAAAACTCACCCCGGGCAAGCCGGGCGCAGACGTGCGGGAGCGCCGGTTTATTCGGCAACTGCCCTGGCAACTGCTGCAAAATGCCCACGCGCTGAGGCTGCAGGAACTGTTATCCGCCCCGGGCCTGAGCCTGGTCGAACAGGTCCTCGACATGCCGGACGCGCTCGCCCGCGCAGCGGTCGAGGGCGCGACCTCGACAGTGCGTCCGCTGGAGTTGATCGCCACGGCGGGGGCCCGGTCCATCAAGGCCCTTGGGGTCTACTTGATCAGTGCCGTCGAAAGCACTCCGCTGGTGATGTATGCGCCCTATGGGCCGCAACAGGCGTTCCAGGAGTTCGACAACGAGGCGGATTTGATTCGCCGGCTCAACCTGCCCGGCCCCTTGCAGGACTGGGTGATCGGTCGCCTGCCAGAGGCTGAGCAAGCCACGTATAGACACCTCTGGGCCAGCACGGTCGGGGGAACCTCGGAAATCACCCTGGGGGCCAATCCGATCAGGGGCCACGCCCTCAAGCAGTTGTACCGCGACAACATCGGATTGATCTCGAACCTGTTTGAACAGCAATCCCAGGCCAACGGCCGGTCAGCCTGGGACACCCTCAAAGCCTTGTTCAGCAGCGGACTGCAGCACGCGCAGGCGTTGCTGCCGGGCAAACTGATGGTGCCGCTGGTGATCTGGCAAAGCTACAAACTGTTCCAGGCCTCTGCCGAAGACTTGCAGCAACACCGCTGGCGCGAGGCGCTGCAAACCTTCATCGGCGGTGTCGCGCAAATGGCTTCGATCCGCGCATTGATGGATGAACCCTCGACACCAGGCACCGCCCCCGCGCAACCCGCGCCGACGCAAACGGCCAGTGCCTGGCACGACATCGACGTCACCGCCCGGGCCCGAACCCGGCTGCAAGCGTACGAAGCCTGCGACATCAGCCTGGAGGGCCTGACGGCAGGCAACACGGGCGTCTACACAGCGACGGACAACCGGCATTACCTGCCGTGCGCAGGCAAGGTCTACCGCGCCAGGCAGGTCGAAGGCCATTGGCGGCTTTTCAGTGCACGGTCCAAAGGACCGTTTGTACGCCTGGATGCCAACCGCAAATGGACCCTGGACCCGGGCGCATCGGTTCGCCGCCACGGCCCCGGATGGAGTGCAATGATGGACCGCCGTGAGGTGCGGACAGCCGTGGACCAGGTGATGAACGTCGAGGCCCGCGGCCTGGCCGAAATTCGGCGTGTGTCGCCCTCCAGGGCCCAGGCGATCGTCGAAGCACTGGACCTGGCAACCTTCTACCTGCACAACTGCCAGCAGAACCTGAAGCTGCTCGACCACCAGTATCCGCCCGTGACCCGGGTGCATCGCTTCATCAACCGCTTCTTTGGCATCCCGATAGACGCCGACACCGGCCCGGCCAAATTTCCGCCAACCCTCGCGCAAAAGCTCATGGACACGGTGACCGACATTCTCGATGAGGCGCTGGAGCCGGCACTCTACTCGCTCAATTCCCGGCGTTTCGTCTCCGGTGCGCATATTGCCGAACCCGAACGGCATTGGGCGTTTACCATCGACGGCGACCCGGATCGACGCATCTACCTCACTGAAAACTTCTTCAACCCCCCTACGGCCGATTTCGAAGGGCGCCTGATCAATCACTTCGACCAAAGAGCCCATGCCCGCGCGGCCACCTTGATTCATGAGTTGACTCATATCGTGAGCAATACCGCCGACGTCGCGTACCTCAATTCCACATCACCTTTTTCCGACCTGATTGAAGTACAGACCCAAGCCGGTCGCGATCTTCAGGACTGGCTGCGCAACGTGCAGGAGAATGCGTACTCGATCAACACGCCAGTGGGGCAGTTGTTCAAATCAGCGGACGCGTGGGGGGCTACCGGGTCTGATCTGGGAACCGACCCGGAAGATGACTACATCAGGCAGCAGATTCTTGCCACGACCGGAGGCGTGGACTTGAGCAATGCGCGGGGAATTTTCAAAACCAACCTGACGCGGCGGTTCAACACACAGATGGATAACGCCGACTCACTGACCTTATTGATCACAACCCTGGGGCGCCAGCTGGACCCCGTGCCTTCGATTGCCGAAGCCACACCGTAACAGACAGGGTGCGGGCCGAACGCCCGCACCCGTCAGTTCATTCAGTCTTTCTGATCGCGCAACACATTGCCCGACTCACCGTCGATGCGGAACTCATAGACCACGCCATCGGCCTTGCGCCCCTCACCTTCCCAATAGCCATCGTTATCGGCTTCGATCTTGTAGATCTGGACGTAACCAGCCTTGGTCTTGGCGGTCTCGATGGCTTTTTCGATGGTGATCCAGCCTGCGCCCGGTTTGTCCGCCAGGGCGGCTCCAGCACTGAGCAAGGCGGTGGTTGCGACAACGGCGGCTAAGGTTTTCTTAAGCATTTTCGTGCTCCATTAGGGAATGAGTGTTACCGGTCCTGAATTTTTTAGGGCCCTGCAGACGAGAATTAGTTCCAATTGATGTGCATTCGCCATGATGGCTGTTCTCGCCGTCCTGCTGTGGAGGTTAGAATGTCGGAAATCAGGATGAGTTAATGACAGATAAGTCCCTATCAGAAGCCGAATACGACGCCATCACCGATGCCGCTGCGCACTGGTGCATGCGTCTGCACGCTGGCGATTGCACGACGGCGGAGCGTCAGGCCTTCGAGCAGTGGCACGATGCGCATCCACTGCATGCCTTCGAATACGCCGCGATGCTGGAAATCTGGGACGTTGCCGATCACTTGCCCCGCAGCGAGCCGGCCCCCGTCGTGGCGCGACGACAACCTCGCAGCCGTTTGAGGAACTACGCGGTAGCGGCGGCGATATGCCTGGTGGCCTTGCCACTGGCGGCCTTTACCGGCTGGGAAGCAGGCTGGCTGCCCAGCTCGTACAACCATTACGAAGCTGAAAACAGCTTGCGCCTGGTCACCCTTGACGACGGCAGCCAGGTTGAACTGAATCTGGGCACCGAACTGGTCTACAGCAATTTCAAGGATCAGCGCCGGGTTACCCTGAAAAAAGGCGAGGCGTTTTTCAAGGTCAGCCATGACGCGCAGCATCCGTTTATCGTCCACGCCGGTGACGGCCAGGTTCGGGTGACCGGCACTCAGTTCAATGTCTGGAAATACGAAGACCATGTGCGGGTCATGCTGCTGCAAGGCTCGGTGCTGGTGAACAGCGACGACGCCCACAGCGGCCTGCGCCTGTCGCCCGGGATGCAGGCCAGCTACAACCGTGGCGATGCCAGCCCCCAGGCCCAGCCAATTGCCCCGGGCGACACGGCCCTGGCCTGGCGTGAAGGCAAGCTGATCCTCGACAACCTGGCCCTGGCCGACGCGTTGCCGTTGATCAACCGCTACCTGAGCAAACCGGTGATGCTGGCCGACGCCGGCACCGGCGCGATCCGCATTGGTGGCATCTACAACATCAACGAGGTGTCCAACCTCGTCCCCTCCCTGCCCAAGGTCCTGCCGGTCTACCTGACCCAGAACCAGGACGGCAACCCTGTACTCAATTCGATTCCGCGCAAGACCCCAAAGAGCTGAGCCAGGGTCATGGGCTGCGCCCTCCTCCCGGATCCCGCCTGCGTCAAATCGTCCATTTTTGAAACACTTGCACCGGCTGAGCTGACAGCCGGCTGCGGAGTGCCGGGTTTACGGCGCGCAGTGTTTCATCCCTGAGACACCTGCCAGGCGGGCTGGACAAGGGCCCGCTGTCTCACAATTGAAACACATCCACTGCGCGTTCTTTCTCCCGCGCTCATAACCCCATGTATGTCATCACAAATTCAAAAGCGGCACAGCTCCTGCTCTCTTCCTGACAGCGCTGTTTAGGGTCAGCGCCAAGAATAAGGAATGCCGTCGTGAAGACACTTAATCCAGGTTCGTTGAGCCTTCTGCTGATCAGCTGTGTACTGAGTACCAGCGTGAGCCTCCCGGTGCTCGCGGCAGGCGACGGTGTGATCGTGATTCAGCGCACCGTCCAGGGCCACATGGCTGGCCGCACCGCTGGCGTCGATCCCAACCCGGTCACCGTCAATGCCAATTCTTCTCCACAGATCCTGCGGGCCACCAGCGAGCTGAGCGACAACGACTACGCCAACATCAGCAGCGGCTCCAGCATCACTCGCGCCATCCTGCCTGGCGGCAACCTTCCCGGCTTGACCAACAACGGGGGTGGCGTAGGCCTTGGTGGCGGCGCAGCGGCCGGCCATGGTGGCGGCTCCAGCCTCTCGGGGCAGATCAACGGCTCAATCTCCCGCGGCATGGCGCCTTTGAACAATATCGGCAGCCTGATGGGAGGCCAGTGAGATGAACCATTCCTGGTTGTTCCTGGCGATCCTGGGCTGCTCGGCAGCCATGGCTGACAACAGCGCAGTGATCGACAACTCCGGCAAGCAATACAACGGCATCGTCTCGATCAACCAGGCGGCCGGCAATCAGCAACAACAGCTCAACAGCCGCGCGATTTCGGCGGGCAGCAACTCCCAGGCGGGCGGCGCCCTCAGCCAGACCATCGGCGGCGCACCGGCCGATCGCTCCCAGAACGCCAGGGTGGCGATCCAGGGCAGCTCTTTCAGCAATGGCAGCGGTGTACTGGGCGTCAACCAGTCGGCCGGGGCCAGCAACCAGATGATCAATGCGGTGCGGATCAGCGTGAACGCTGGCCCGCAAAGCATCGACGACAGCGTCATGTCGCAACAGAACGTGGCGCTGTCACCAAACTCAGGGTTCACCTCTACCACTGGCAGCCGCCAGGTCGTCACAAGCGACCAGGCCTTCACCGGCAGCCGTGGAGTGGTACAGGTGAATCAGAGTGCCGGGGTGGGGAACCGCATGGCTAACGCCCTGAATGTGCAAATCCAATGATTCATTGGAGCTCGAAGCTGGACCGTACCAACACTTAACCAACTAATTAGAAGCAAGGGGAAATACCATGAAAACTACAATGGCTCTTAAACCACTGGCCTTCGCTCTCGCTGCAATCATGGCTGCCGCCGCACATGCCAACCCACCTACTCATCAGCCTACCGCTGCAGTAGCCGCCGTTTCCGATGCGCAATCGAGCAACCACAATGGCGTGCTCAACCTGGGCACCCAGAACAACGCATCGGCCAACAACTCGTTGAACGGCAGCAGCGGCAACGCCCAGGCCAACATCGCAGCCGGTGATGGCAACCAACAAGACAACCAGACCGCCATTGCGGCCGGTGACGCAGATGCCGTGTTTGCCCTGGGTACCATTACCCAAGACAACCGCAACAACATCTCTGTGCAAGTGGCTACCCACAACAACGCTTCGCTCAACAACTCGGCCAACGGCAGCTCCGGCAACCTGGGCGTGAACGCGACCGCAGGCAACTTCAACCAACAGAAAAACCAACTGGCTATTTCCTCGGCCAAGGGTGCTGCTGCTGCCGCATCGAGCAACACCACGCAAACCAGCGTGGACAACGCCTACCTGAACACCGTGGCCACTCAGTCTGGCCCATGGGGTAGCCACACTTACCTGCCTGTCGTGAACAACGCCAGCGCCAACAACTCGCTTAATGGCTCTTCGGGCAACTTGGGCGCCAACATTTCTGCAGGCGTGGGCAATCAGCAAGGCAACACCACTGTGATCTCCTCTGGCGTGCGCTTCTGATCCAACGGGGCCTTGGCAACAAGGCCCCTTTTTATTCCAGTGTCCACCAGGCCATTCGATCATGCGGATCATCGCCCTCACCCTCCTGTTATTGCTCACCGGCCCGACTTGGGCGGGGCAAATGGCGATTGCTGCCATGCCCGGCGGTGGCGTGATCTTCAAGAAGGTCGAGAGCATCCGTGAACGCAAGTTCGCCAACCTGGTGGAACAGAAAACCGATTTCAGCTGCGGTGCCGCCGCCCTGGCCACCATCCTGCGCCAGGCCTACTGGATGGATGTGGATGAAGACCACATCATCAAGGGCATGCTGGTCAACGCCGATCAGGACCTGGTGCGTACCCAGGGCTTTTCGATGTTGGACATGAAGCGCTACCTGGAAAGCATCGGGATGCGCGCCCGGGGTTACCGGATCAATGCAGACACCCTGCTCACGGTGAAGATCCCGGTGGTGGTGTTGCTGGAGATTCGCGGCTACAAGCACTTCGTGGTGATGCAGCGCGCCGACAAGGACTGGGTGTACATCGGCGACCCGGTACTGGGCCATAAACGCTATGCCCGCGACGACTTCGTCAAAGGCTGGAATGGCATCGTCTTCGCGGTATTGGGCGAAGGTTATGACAAGACCAACGTGCTGCTCGACCCGCCCACCCCACTGACGGCGAAAAACAGAATCAATGAGTTCAGTCCGGTGCGGGACAGTGAATTGATGGACTTCGGTTTTATCCAGAGCGACTTCTTCTAGAAGCGCAATAAGGGGCAGGACGCTCCAGGAGCAAACGATGAACACTTACCGTTGGCTGACGGTCATGTGCCTGGCAGCCTCAATGCCCGCTTATGCGTCATCGGTGTTCAAACCGATTGAAATAAAGGACTCGGAACTGGCTGACCTGCGTGGTCGCTACGTGATGCCGGGGCGGATCATCAGTTTTGGCATCGTTATGAGCAGTACCTGGACCAATGCCGCCGGCGACAGCGTGACCGGCTCGGCCAGCATGAACGTCAACGCGTCGACCGTCACCCCGCAGTTTTATGTGCAGGTAACCGACAGCCCCACCAAAGTCTCGCCCAACCAGCCGAATGGCACCGGCACGGTGGTCGGTGGTGCCGGCCTGGGCAGTGGCCAGGGTGTGACCCAAAGCGTGCGCGCCGCCGGCGATGGCAACACCGCCAGCAATAACGTGAATATCAATGTGAACCAGAATGGCTTGTCGCCGGCCAATGTCGTCCAGTCCGGACAAGCCCTGGTGGCTGGCCAGTCGGTCACCGGCAGCACGGGTGCCGGCCAGGTCACGGTGTCGGCCGCCAATGGCGGGCTGCAAATGGCGATCCTGGCCAACAACAATCAGGGCAATTCGTTGCAGCAGATCGGCGCCGGGAATGTCCTGCAAGGCACGGTTTTGCAGGGTAACAGCAATTTCGTCAGCAACATGACCCAACTCAATGTGGTGCTGGGCAACAACGGTTTGAACAATTTGGGGCAGAACCTCAACCTGAATCAGCTCAGGGGCCTACGCCCTAACGGTTATTGAACTACGCTGTGCCTCGACACTTGCGCATTAGAAAGGGACGGCTTATTCCATGCATCGATCGCTATCGTTACGTGCCGTAATTTGTTTAAGCACGCTCCTGCCCGCATCCATGTTGTATGCCGCGCCGGACACCGACATAGACACATTGAAAAAGGAATTGCTGGAGCTCAAGCAACGCTACGAAGTGCAGCAAAAAGCACTGGCGGTGCTGGAGCAACGGGTACGCCAGGTGGAAGAACAACCGGTGGCGCCGCCGCCCAAACGCCTGGCCAAATCCCCGGCAGACTTCCAGAAAGGCGGCACCACGGTGGCCGGCAACACGCCGGGAGTCGGCGCGGCTGCGGCCTCGGGCGGTGCAGCCGGTGGCGCGTCCTACGGCCAGTCCCTCAAGGATGATTCGGCCCCGGCACAGAGCGTGAGCAACTTGTATAACGAGGCCAGCGGGTTCTTTGGCAACGGCAAGTTCAGCTTTGAAACCGGCGTCACCTATTCCCGCTACGATGCCCGCCAGTTGACCCTCAACGGCTTCCTGGCGCTGGACTCGATCTTTCTCGGCAACATCAACCTGGACCGGATCAAGTCGGATAACTGGACCGTCGACCTCACGGGCCGCTACAACCTCGACAACCGCTGGCAGTTCGATATAAACGTGCCGGTGGTGTACCGCGAGTCGACCTATCAGTCCGGTGGTGCCAACGGTGGCAGCGGCACCGCGACCTCGGAACAATCGGTCACGCGTGACCCGACTATCGGCGACGTCAACTTCGGGATTGCCTACAAATTCCTCGACGAGAGCGTCAACCTGCCGGATGCCGTGGTGTCGGTGCGGGTCAAGGCGCCCACCGGCGAAGATCCGTTTGGGATCAAGCTGGTCCAGTCATCCAGCAACACCAACCTTTTCGTGCCGGAAAGCCTGCCCACCGGCAACGGTGTGTGGTCGATCACGCCGGGTATCTCGCTGGTCAAGACCTTCGACCCGGCGGTATTGTTTGGCTCGCTGTCGTACACCCACAACTTCGAAGACTCGTTCAGCGATATCAGCTCCCAGGTCGGCCAGAAGACCCCGGGGAAAGTGCAGTTGGGCGACAGCTTCCAGATCGGCGCTGGCGTGGCGTTTGCGTTGAACGAGAAGATGAGTATGTCGTTCTCGGTGTCCGACCTGGTGCAACGCAAGAGCAAGCTCAAGCCGGATGGCGGCGACTGGCAGTCAGTGGTTTCCAGCGATGCCAACGCGGGTTACTTCAACGTGGGCATGACGATTGCGGCAAGCGACAACCTGACCATCGTGCCGAACCTGGCCATCGGGATCACACCGGATGCGCCGTCGTTCAGCTTCAGCCTGAAGTTCCCGTATTACTTTTAAGGCATGACAACGGGAAAAGCCCCGCAACGATAAGGGTCGTTGCGGGGCTTTTCGGTTTACCCGCCCTAGCGGATCTGGTGTTTGTGCAGCAACCGGTAGAACGTCGGCCGGGAAACCCCCAGCACACGCGCCGCGACACTCAGGTTGTCGCTGTGCCGGTTGAGCACATCGCACAGCGCCTGGCGTTCGGCACGGTGCTTGTAATCTTCCAGTGTAGCCATCGGCAGCGCGATTGCCTGCTGGCTTTGCAGTCCCAGATCAACGGCTTCGATTTGCCGCCCTTCAGCCAGTACCAGGCCACGCCGCACGCGGTTGGCCAACTCGCGCACATTGCCCGGCCAGCCGTGCTCGCCCATGGCCACCAGCGCGTCTTCACTGAAGCTGCGGGGACGGCGGCCGGTTTCCTGGCTGTAGAAGTGTGAAAAATGGTTGGCCAGCATCGCCACGTCACCGTGGCGCTCGCGCAACGGCGCGGTGACCACTTGCAGGACGTTGAGCCGGTAATACAAGTCTTCGCGAAAAGTGCCCTTTGCGACCGCGGCTTCCAGGTCGACGTGGGTAGCCGCCAACACGCGTACATCCACCGCAATCGGCTGGCTGCCGCCGACTCGCTCGATCTGTTTTTCCTGGAGAAAACGCAGCAGGTTGGCTTGCAGCTCCATGGGCAAGTCGCCGATCTCATCGAGAAACAAGGTGCCGCCGTGCGCCGCCTCGATCCGCCCCACCTTGCGCTGATGGGCGCCGGTGAAGGCGCCCTTCTCATGGCCGAACAGTTCGGACTGGATCAGGTGTTCGGGAATCGCCCCGCAATTGATCGCCACAAACGGCTTGGCATGGCGCTGGGATTGGCGATGCAAGGTACGCGCGACCAATTCCTTGCCGGTGCCGCTGTCGCCACGGATCAACACCGGGGATTCAGTGGGCGCCAGCTTGGCGAGCAGCTTGCGCAATTCCCGGATCGGACGGCTGTCCCCCAGCAACTCGTGTTCCGGCTGGCCCGCAGGCGCGTTGTTGCCCTTGCCCCGCAGGCGCGCCATGCCGAAGGCGCGGCCCAGGGTGACCTGCACCCGCGACACGTCAAACGGCAAGGTATGGAAGTCGAAGAACCACTCACAGACAAAATCGCCGACATTCTGCAGGCGCAGCACTTCCTGGTTAAGCACCGCAATCCACTCGGTGCCGCTGCGGCTGATCAGTTCCTTGACCGCTTCGGGTCGCTCCAGGTGAAACGGCTGCAGGCGCAACAAACCCACGTCACAGGAGCGCTCACCCACCGACTCGAGGGCGCAGCTGTCCACGTCCCACCCCGCTGCGCGCAAACCGGGCAATAGCCGATGGCAGTCATCACAGGGATCGACCACAAGCAGGCGGCGCGGGGCAGGTGTAACAATCATGACTATTCCTTGGCGTCAAAATCGTTAAAGTTATTTAAAAACAACTATTTGCAAAGTCTGCTGATAACCCTAGCAAGATCTTGACGCACCCTTTGTACCGATTCGCTATAAGTCGCGAACGAACCGGGTCTTTTATGTCAGTCGGGTGCGGTCAATTGCCGCGGCATAACTTTCATGAGGCTTTCAAAATAGCCCCTTACATGACTTTAATCAGGGAAAGTTAAAAAATCTTCTTCTAACATGTGACCCGCACCCGGTGATCGTGCATCAGTACAAGTAACCAGTCGTTAGGCACGCCCAACCAACGGCTTCCACTTGAATGGGCATTTAGAGAGAAGACCCCATGAACGCCCCGCTCCGCATCAACGAAGCTCTTTTGATCGCAGACCGTGCTTTCCAGCCCTTTCAATGTGTGGCCTGGCACGACGGCAACGGCGCCCTGAGCCTGAGCGTCATCGACCGCACCAATACCCGTATCGGTAGCAAGCAGCTGTCTTCCAGCACTTATACCGACCCGGCACAGCTCGAGGACTTGCTGTTGCAGGCCCGTGCCGAACTCGACAAAGATGGCTACCAGTTGCAATCCTGGGCAATGCCCAAGTAACTGAAGCGTGCGTGAGACGGCACCCGAAAGTGTGCCGCCCGGCTGCGCAATATATTGACCCGCACTAACTCAAGTGGACAGTCAGCCATGCAAGTTGCAACTTTGCATAGCTGACTACTTATTAGTGTGGTTACCGATCAATAGGCCGAGAGAATAAACCGCTCGATGGCTTCCGCCGCACCGTCATCGACATTGCTGCCGGTCACGACGCTGGCCTGGCGCTTGACCACCTCTTCTGCCTGGCCCATGGCAATCGACAACCCCGCCACATGAAACATCGCCGGGTCATTGCCGCCATCACCGATGGCTGCGGTCTGTTGCAGTGGCACACCGAGGTGCGCCGCAAGGGTTCTCAATGCTTCACCCTTGTTGGCCTTCATGGCGGTGACATCCAGGAACACCGGCTGCGAACGCGACACCTGGGCCAATCCCTCGACCCTGGGCTGCAACTGCGCCTCAAGCTCCATCAGCAGCTGGGTATTGGTACTGGCCGCAACAATCTTGTCGACCCGATCCAGATACGGCTCGAAGCTCTCCACCACGATCGCCCCATAGCCCAGGCCGTGCTCCTCGCGAACCGCCATCGGTCCCCCGGGATCGCGACGCAGCCAGTCGCCGTCGGCAAACAGCCAGACTTCAACGTCCGGCTGCGGCGTAAACAAGGCCAACGCCACCAGCGCCGCTTCTGCCGGCAAGTGATGCGCCACCAGAATACTGCCGTCGGGATTGACCAGCGTGCCGCCGTTGAAGCCGGCAATCGGCACATCGATGCCCAGTGCTTCGACCTGCTGACGCATGGCCTTGGGAGGTCGCCCGCTGGCCAGGCTGAAAAACACCCCGGCCGCGCGCAAGGCGCGAACCGTATCAATGGTGCGCTGGCTGAGGCTGTGATCCGGATGCAGCAACGTGCCATCCATATCACTCAACACAAAACGGATGGGTTGACTCGGCAAGTCACTCATCCGAGGCTGTGCCAGGTACGGCCATCGCGGGCCAGCAACGCATCAGCCGCCGCCGGGCCGTCCTCACCCGCCTTGTAGGCCTGGATGCCGTCATCCTGCTTCCACGCATCGAGAAAAGGCTGCACCGCACGCCAGCCGTTCTCGATGTTGTCGGCGCGCTGGAACAAGGTCTGGTCGCCGGTCATGCAGTCGTAGATCAGGGTTTCGTAACCTGTCGACGGCTGCATCTCGAAGAAGTCCTTGTAGGCAAACCCCAGCTCCACGTTGGCCATGTCCAGGGTCGGCCCGGGCTTTTTCGCCAGCAGGTCGAACCACATGCCTTCATTCGGCTGGATCTGGATCTTCAGGTACGTCGGCTTGAGTTCATCGACCTCGGTATCACGGAACTGCGCGTAAGGCGCCGGCTTGAAGCAGATGATGATCTCGGTGTCGCGGATGCTCATGCGCTTGCCGGTGCGCAGGTAAAACGGCACACCCACCCAACGCCAGTTGTCGATCAACACCTTGAGGGCAACGAAGGTCTCGGTGCTGCTGTCTGGCGCAACATTGGCCTCTTCGCGGTAACCCGGCAACTGCTTGCCGCCGACTTCACCCGAGGTGTACTGGCCACGCACCGAGTTGGCCCGTGCGTCTTCCAGCGACCAGGGCCGGATGGCCCCGATCACCTTGGCCTTCTCGCCCCGCACTGCGTCGGCACCAAAGGCAGCCGGCGGTTCCATGGCGACCATCGCCAGCAACTGGAACAGGTGATTGGGCACCATGTCCCGCAGGGTGCCGGTGTGTTCGAAGAAACTGCCACGGGTTTCCACGCCGACGGTTTCGGCGGCGGTGATTTGTACGTGGTCAATGTAGTGGTTGTTCCAGAACGCCTCGAACAGCACATTGGAAAAACGGCTGATGAGGATGTTCTGGACGGTTTCCTTGCCCAGGTAATGGTCGATGCGGTAGATCTGCTTTTCGCTCATCACCTTGAGCAGGCAGGCGTTCAGCGCTTCGGCGGTGGCGAGGTCGGAGCCGAACGGCTTTTCGATCACCACCCGGCGGAACGCCTCCGGGGTTTCTTCCAGCAAGCCGGCCGCGCCGAGGCGCTGCACCACTTCGGCGAAGAAACGCGGCGCAGTGGCGAGGTAAAACACCGCATTGCCAGTACCGCTGTCGGCAATCTTCTTGCCGATATCGGTGTAGGTGCCGTCGTCGAGGAAATCACCCTCGACGTAGCTGATGCCTTTGGCCAACTGTTCCCACAATGCAGGGTCCAGGGCGTTCTCGGCATTGCCCTTGACCTTGCTGGCGGCCTCGGTGCGAATGAAGTCCTCGAGCTTCTTGGCGAAATCGGCGTCGCTGATGGCGTTGTGATCTACGCCGACAATGCGCAAGCCATCGCCCAGCAGCCCGTCGCGGCTGAGGTTGTACAGCGCCGGCATGAGCAGGCGCTTGACCAGGTCACCGTGGGCACCAAACAGAAACAGTGTGGTGGGCGGAGCGGGTTCGGCCTTGGGTTTCTTGCCGTTGGCGGTCATTTTTTGGGAGTCTCCACATGGCCGCCAAAGCCGAAGCGCATGGCAGAAAGCATTTTGTCACCGTAGGTACTTTGCTGGCGGGAGCGGAAGCGTGCGAACAGCGAGTTCGACAGCACCGGAACCGGTACCGATTGTTCCATGGCGGCCTCGATGGTCCAGCGGCCTTCGCCACTGTCGGCGACCGAGCCGGAATACCCGTCGAGCTTCGGATCGGTGGCCAGGGCGTCGGCGGTCAGGTCCAGCAGCCAGGACGACACCACGCTGCCGCGGCGCCAGACTTCGGCGATATCGGCAACATTCAGGTCGAAGCGCTGGTCTTGCGGCAGGTTCTCCGAATTCTTGGTCTTGAGGATGTCGAAACCTTCGGCGAAGGCCTGCATCATCCCGTACTCGATGCCATTGTGGATCATCTTGACGAAGTGCCCGGAACCGGCAGGCCCTGCGTGGATATAGCCGCGCTCGGCACGGCTGTCCGCTGCGGCGGAACGGTCCTTGGTACGCGGGATGGTGCCCAGGCCCGGTGCCAGGCTTTCGAAGATCGGGTCCAGCAGCTTAACGGTCTCGGCGTCGCCGCCGATCATCATGCAGTAGCCGCGCTCCAGGCCCCAGACGCCGCCGGAGGTGCCGACGTCGACATAGTGCAGGCCTTTTTCCGACAGGGTCTTGGCCCGACGGATGTCATCCTTATAGAAGGTGTTGCCGCCGTCGATGATCACATCACCGTCTTCAAGCAGTTGGCTCAGTTCTTCAATGGTGTTCTCGGTCGGGTCGCCTGCCGGCAGCATCACCCAGATCGCCCGGGGCTTTTGCAGCCCGGCCACCAGGCCTGCCAGGTCAGCAACGCCCGTGGCGCCCTCGCCTGCCAGACCTTTTACGAATGCTTCATTGCGGTCGTAAACCACGGTGGTATGCCCATTGAGCATCAGGCGCCGCGCAATGTTGCCACCCATGCGGCCTAGTCCAATAATCCCCAGTTGCATGTGCTGATGCTCCTTACTACGAATAAATGTGTGTCACAGTTTATAGCGCAATGAGGCTAATGAGGGTTAGTCCAGAGCGGATTGGCATAGTTTCATGACAAAAAGTGGCCATCCTTTCGCCTTCAGTGGGTTAAAAGTCACAACGACCATCAAAAATAAAAAAGTTCCCTTCATTAAAAAAAGAATTCAGAATTGCCCCGACTGTTGCCGAGAGCCTCGATTCAAGCGCTCTGGCACCGCGATAGACCGGCTATTTGCGAGGTAAGCAATGAGCACTGCACACATGACCCGTCCGCCACAGACCCTCTACGTCACCATTCGCCGCGATGAATTGCGCCAGTTGAAAAACGAGCGCGACCAACTGCAGCAGGAAGTCATGCGTTTGCGCTCGCACCTGCAGGGCCAGCTCAATCAGCCGTCCGACACCCAGCCCGCACTTTGCTGAACGTGGGCTGAACGAACCGTTCAGGAATAACTCACGAAGTTTTCACATCCCCCTCCCGATACTCCCGCCGAATAGGGCCGCGCTACGTGCGCAGGCCCTCTGTTTGCGTGCATCCCTGCGCGTTGACACTGAAATTATCGGGTTGGAGCGCTGGATGGCGATGTTCAAACGCAGCACTACGTCTGCGAAAGGTTTTGATTGGGCCGGCCTCGGCTGGATGTTTCTGTTCTTCTGGTATTTCTCGGGCATTACCCAACTGCTGATCCAACTGACCGGCACCTCCGGCTTCAGTGGTTTCCGCCAGGCATTCTTCATGAGCGCCCTGTGGCTGGCGCCGATGCTGTTGTTCCCGCGTCGCGCGCGCCTGGTGGCGGGGTTGATTGGCGTGGTGCTGTGGGCCTGTTCCATGGCCAGCCTGGGTTATTTCTTCATCTACCAGCAGGAATTCTCTCAAAGCGTCATCTTCATCATGTTCGAGTCGAACATCTCTGAAGCCGGCGAATACGCCACCCAATACTTTGCCTGGTGGATCGTGCTGGCGTTCATTGCCCACACCGCCATGGCCGTTTTCCTGTGGACCCGCGTACGCCCGGTTTACCTGCCACGTGGCCAGGCCATGCTGGCGGCTGCCGCAATCGTGATTGCCATCGTCGGCTACCCGCTGGTCAAGCAGATCGCCAAGAGCGAGACCATGGAACTGGCCATCGACCGCTTCGAAACCCGTATCGAGCCGGCAGTGCCATGGCAGATGATCGTCGCCTACCGCCGCTACACCGAACAACTGGATAACATGCAAGGCATGCTGACCAGCGCCAGCAAGATCCCGCCCCTGACCAACCTCAAGGACAGCATGGCCGGCCAGCCGTCGACCCTGGTGCTGGTGATCGGCGAGTCCACCAACCGCCAGCGCATGAGCCTGTATGGCTACCCGCGCAACACCACGCCGGAACTGGACAAGCTGCGGGACCAACTGGCGGTGTTCGACAACGTCATTACCCCGCGCCCGTACACCATCGAGGCGCTGCAACAGGTGCTGACCTTCGCCGACGAAGAAAACCCGGACCTGTACCTCAAGACCCCGTCCATCGTCAGCGTGATGAAGCAGGCCGGCTACAAGACCTTCTGGATCACCAACCAGCAGACCATGACCAAGCGCAACACCATGCTCACGACCTTCTCCGAACAGGCCGACGAGCAGGTGTACCTGAACAACAACCGCAACCAGAATGCGCGCCAGTATGACGGCGACGTGCTGGAGCCGTTTGCCAAGGCCATGTCCGACACCGCCGAACGCAAATTCATCGTGGTGCACCTGCTGGGTACCCACATGAGCTACCAGTACCGCTACCCGCCGACCTTCGACAAGTTCACCGACCGCCAGGGCGTGCCTGAGGGGGTCAGCGACGCACAGTTGCCGACCTACAACAGCTACGACAATGCGGTGCTGTACAACGATTTCGTGGTGTCGAGCCTGATCAAGGACTACGCCAAGACCGATCCGAACGGTTTCCTGCTGTACCTTTCCGACCACGGCGAAGACGTGTTCGATTCGGCCGGCCACAACACCCTGGGCCGCAACGAAGGCAAGCCGACGGCACCGATGTACACCATTCCGTTCATGGCCTACGCATCACCCAAGTGGCGTGAAAGCCATGACTGGAGTTTTGCCGGTGACTTGCAGCGCCCTTACACCAGCTCGCAGCTGATCCATACCTGGGCCGACATGGCCGGGTTGAGCTTCGACGAACTGGACCACAGCAAGAGCCTGGTCAGTGACAGCTTCAAGCCTCGGCCACGGCTGATTGGCGACCCGTATGCACGCCAGCAAAAACCGCTGATTGATTTCAGCCTGATCAAGCCGAAGCCAGACGCCGCCAACGTGGTCGTCAAGTAGCTTGAATCGCCCGGGTTTCATCCGCGCAATGCGGTGAAACCCGATTTGGCTGCAGCGCAAAGATAATAATTATTCTCGTTTAGCGCTAAAGTTCTCCGCCTCCTTTCGTCTTTGAGCCAATGGCATTTTTCATAGACGACAAGGAGTTCGCCGCGATGTTCGCGCCTATTACCCGTTCCATGACCTTGACCCTGGGCCTCTTCAGCGTGGTGCTGAGCCCGGACCTGCTGGCCGAAAACGACCCCGACCAGGAATCCCAAGCGCCGGCCAAAGCCCTGGAACTGGGCAGCACCAGCATCACCGCCGAAGGCCTTGGCGCCAACACCGAACACACCGGTGCCTACACCACAGGCTCAATGGGCACCGCCACCCGGTTGAACCTGTCCATCAAGGAAACCCCGCAGTCAGTCTCGGTGATCACCCGCCAGCAGATGGACGACTTCAACCTCAACACCCTGACCGAAGTGATGCGCCAGACCACCGGCGTGGTGGTGCAGCACCTGGACTCCGACCGGGTCGGCTATTCCTCGCGCGGCTACGGCATCACCAACTTCCAGATTGACGGCATGCTCAACACCTTCGGCCGCATGAAGTCCGATGCCGACACCATCATCTACGACCGGGTCGAAGTGGTCCGCGGCGCCACCGGCCTGACCACCGGCGCCGGCGACCCCTCGGCCACGGTCAACATGGTGCGCAAACGCCCGACCGCACAGTGGCAGGCCAAGACAGGCGTCAGTGGCGGCTCCCACGACAATTACTACAGCTACCTGGACGTTAGCGGCCCCCTGGCATTTGACGGGCGCCTGCGCGGCCGCACGGTTCTCGCCTACCGTGACACCCAGTCCTACCGCGACAACTACGCGCTGCAACGGGAAGTCGGCTACGGCATCCTCGAAGGCGACCTGACCGACGACACGGTGCTGGCGGTGGGCTTCGATTACCAGAACAAGCATGTGCAGGGCACCGCGTGGGGCACCTTGCCCTACTGGAACAGCGACGGCAGCAAAGCCAGGCTGCCCCGCTCCGCCAACATCGCGGCCCACTGGAGTTCCTGGCCGCTGAAAGATGAAACCACCTTCGCTACCCTCGACCACCGCCTGGCGGGTGACTGGCACCTGAAGGCCGCCTATACCTACCGTGAAAGCGACACCGACGGCAAGGTCTATTACGGCGGCTCAGGCTTCCCGAATGCCGACCGCAGCGGCATGACCGCCTGGACCAGCCACATGCTCGGCACCTCGAAAATGGACGTGGTCGACTTGAACCTGTCCGGGCCCTATGCCCTGCTGGGTCGTGAGCACGAATTGATGGTGGGTTACGGCGAGTCCGAGCAGCGTGACGCTTCGCCACACCTGCGCAGCGGTACGGTGCCGAAGGACTACACCAGCATCGACGATTGGAAACACATGGGCGGGATCGGCAAATTCCCCGACACCAACACCGGCCTCAAGGGCGAACAAGGCAGCACCCGCCAAAAGGCCGGCTACCTGGCCACCCGCCTGAGCCTGACCGATCGCCTGCATGCGGTATTGGGCAGCCGCTACGGCAGCTGGGAGATCGAGAGCACCACCTACAACTACAACAGGGACACTGACCAGTTCCTCGGTACGTCAAAATCCAGCCAGACCCACAACGACATGTGGACACCCTACGCCGGCCTGCTCTACGACCTGACCCCGGAGTACACCGTCTACGCCAGCTACACCGATATCTTCAACCCGCAGGAAGAACGCACCGCCAGCAAGCAATACCTGGAGCCGGTGGTAGGCAGCAACTATGAAGTGGGCATCAAGGGCAGCCTGCTGGAAGAGCGCCTGAACCTGGCGGCCGCGTACTTCTGGAGCAAACAGGACAACGTCGCGGAACTGGACAGTTTGACCCCACCGGATCCGGAGACCGGTGAGCAGTTCTTCACATCCGGCGGCAAAGGCAACAAGGTTCAGGGTTTCGAGGTAGAGGTGTCCGGAGAGGTGCGCCCCGACTGGAACCTGACCGCCGGATACACCTACACCCACTCCCTGAACGGTGACAAGCAGCGCAACAACACCCACCTGCCGCTGAACCTGCTGCGCGTGTCCACCGCCTACCGCCTGCCCGGCGAATGGCACGCGCTGACGGTCGGCGGCGCGGTGAATTGGCAAAGCGACTTCTACGACTTCGCCTATCGCCCGGTTGGCCGGGACACCAATGGAGCCCTGATCAGGGAGCGCACCCGGATCACCCAGCAGGCCTATACCGTGGTCAACCTGATGTCGCGCTATGAGTTCGATGACCACTTGTCGGCGTCACTTAATATCAACAACCTATTTGATAAAAAATATTACGAGCGCGTCGGCTTCTATAACGGCGTGTATTGGGGAGACCCGCGCTCTATCAGCGTTGCACTGGACTGGAAGCTCTGAATTCATCGCTGCTAAAGATTGGAAGTTAACGAAATCGTTAACTTTCGGTCAGCGCGAGGTTAACCCTTACTTAATATCATTGGCCCACAGTCTCCCCATCCCGCCGCTGATGACAACGCGCGGACCCAACACACTTACTGAGACACTGCCATGAAATTTTCGACTGTTATCCTTGCCGGCCTGATGACCATGACTTCCGTAGCCGCCTTTGCAGAAGGCGGCTCAGAGCGTTCGAAGGAGTTCTACAACAACTTCACCTTCGTTCAGGAACAGACTCACGGTGCTGCCCAGCAAACCGCAATGGCTGACGGCAAGACCGAAAAGCCGGCATCGGCCGACCAAACTACCAACACACCGAACAGCTGATTTACCCGCAATACCTGTGCTATTCCGCTCTGATAGCCAAGGTCAATTTGGCGCCACTTGCTGGCGCCTTTTTTTTGCCTTTAATTAAATAAACATTAATTAAAGCGGCTTGCTCCAGAACAACATCCGGCCATGTTGCGGATCAAATACCGAATCATCAAACCCAAACTTTCGATACGCCGACTGCGCCACGGCGTTGCCTTCAAGCACCTCGAGGGTGATCTTGCAGCAACCGCGCTGGCGAGCAATTTCCTCGACCTTTTGCAGCATCTTCTGACTCAGCCCCAGGCCACGGAATTGATCCATCACCACCACGTCGTGCACGTTGACCAGCGGGCGGCAGGCAAAGGTGGAAAACCCTTCAAAGCAGTTCACCAGGCCGGCCGGCGTACCGCCGACAAAGGCCAGCACACTGAACGCGTGGGCGCGCTTGGCCAGCTCTGCCGGCAGTTGCTGCAAGCGGTCGGCCGGCAGGCTGTGGCCACCGCCCATGGGGTCTTCGGCGTAATGATTGAGCACCAGGCCAATGGCCTCGGCGTGTACCGGATTGGTGTAGCTGGCTTGCAGCACCAGGATGTCTGCGCTGTCCATTTCCTTCCTCGTTAACGGTGCGACAGGGACTCGGTCCCCATAAAAGGGCTCGATTGTAAGCGTGGTGCAGGCATTAGATGAAGGAGATTAACTACATTTGCCCGCGTGAAAGCGCGCCAGGCTCGCCAAACCGTGCCAGTTGCATCTCCTGCAGGCGGCTCAGGGTGCGGCGAAATGGAAACTCCAGGTAACCCTCGGTGTAGAGGCTTTCCAGCGGCACCCGGGCCTCGATGTACAGCGGCACCTTGCGGTCGTAGCACTCGTCCACCAGCGCGATGAAACGCCGGACGCTGTCGTCATGCACCGACAGTTCCGGCAGTTCCCGGTCCCCGGCGTCCACCCGTTCGGCAGCGTCTTCGGTGCCACGAGCGATTCGTCCCGGGCGCTTTTGCGCGCTGAGGTTGGGCACCTCGCCGAGCAAAATGGCCTTGAACCGATCACACAGCAGCATGAAATCCATCGCCGCCAACGGCTGCTCACACAGGTCGGCGTAGCAACACCACAGCACGGTTTCACTGGACTGCACTGCCACGATGGAGCGGTAGCCGACCGCAACCGGGGCGCTGCTCACTGCCTGCCCGGCGCTCAACTGGCGAAACACCTCGGCCAACGCGTCGGGCTGGTCGACCCAGTAACGCTGCAGTGCGGTGCCCGGGTGCAGCCGATGATCCTCCCCGCCATCGACTGCCACCACCCGCATATGCTGTTTGATCGCTTCGATTCCCGGCAGGAAACGATCCCGGTTGAAACCGTCGGCGTACAGCTGGTCCGGTGGCTGGTTGGACGTGCAGACCATCACCACGCCTTCCTCGAACATCACCTGGAACAGCCGGCCGAGGATGATGGCGTCACCAATGTCGTTGACAAACAACTCATCGAAACACAGCACCCGCACTTCCCGGCTCAGTTCGCGGGCCAGGGCCTGCAAGGGATCGTGGGTGCCCGTGAGCTGGAATGAACGCTGGTGCACCCAGCCCATGAAGTGATGAAAATGCTGGCGCCGCGCTGGCACTCCCAGGCTTTGGTAGAACTGGTCCATCAGCCAGGTCTTGCCCCGGCCGACCGGGCCCCACAGGTACACCCCGGTGATGGGCCCAGGGCCGTGGTGCAAGGCCTGATGGCAGTCCTGCAGGGCTTGCACCGCCTCACGCTGGGCGTCGTCGGGGACAAAACCCTGTTCGGTGATGGCGTGCTGATAGGCGGCAAGTGGCGAGTCGAAAGTCATGCCCGGCAGTATGCCATGACGGCTACAGGGAAATATCCAATCGGGCAATCTTGCCGTGTTCATTGAGGCGGAAGGTATAGCGCAGCTCCAGCGGGCTGCCGGGAAAGCTGCCGGTGATCAGGTTGCTGACCAGCACCTTGCCCGTGCGGTGCTGCACATTCAGCACCTGGACCCTGGGCTGGTAACGACGCCCGGTGTCTTCCATCCAGCGGGCGATGGCGGCTGTACCTACCCGGTGCTCGCCTTCGTCGAACACGTTGGCATCTTCGGCGAAACAGTCGGCCACCAGCGAGGTGTCGCCGGCATTCGCCGCGGCAATGTAGGTTGCAATCGCCGGGGCCAGTTCAGGGGTGGGTTGGGACATGGTGACAGCTCCTTTTTAGTGATTTATGGAGCCATGCTAAAGCAGCGTTGTGTCAGTTCTTGTCAGGAGTGAACGGCCCGGATTCGTTCTGTTCCATCAGCTTGCGCCAGCCCCGCAACCAATCGCTGCGGCGCCCCGGATACCGTTCACCTTGCAGGCGCGCGGCGGCCACTCGGTCGGTGCGGAAGGTGCGATAGGACCCACGCAATTCACACCACGCGACGATCACCCGCACTTCGTTGAGAAAACCCAGGGCCAGGGGCCAGATCAGGCGCTGGCTGGCGGTCTGGCTGGCATCGGCGTAGTCGATGTGCAGTTTGGCCTGGCCGCGAATGGCCTCGCGGAACACATTCAACGGCACGCGATTTTCCGGGTAGCCGAAGCCTGGCGGGCCCGGCAGCACCGTCGGATTGCGCAAGGCTTCCTGGGCAGCCGGGTCAAGCACGTCGGCGATCTTTGCAAGCGCATTGGCCGCCGCCTGGCTCAGTACGTCATCACCGCGCTGGTCGACATACCGCAAGCCCAGCACGATGGCTTCGGTCTCGTCGGCATTGAGCATCAGCGGCGGCAGGAACAGGCCCGCACGCAGCACATAGCCCACGCCCGCCTCGCCGTAGATCGGTGCGCCCAACGCGGTCAGTTCGGCGATATCGCGGTACAGCGTGCGCTCGGAAATCTCCAGTTCTGCCGCCAGCACGGCGGCCGTCACCGGGCGCTTTTTGCCCCGCAGGACTTGCAACAAGGTCAACAGACGACTGGTACGCGACACGTTGATCATGCTCGAAAAAGAAAGGTGGCGCAGCTTAGCAGAGGCCTCCGTCAGAAAGTGTCAGGAGCAGGCACCCTTCCCTTCAGCCGCCAAAAAAGCCCCTTGACGAAATATATGACTCGCATCATATTTAATAGATGTTGCGAAACATTTAAACCAACCACAGCGTCAGGAGTTTCGGTATGCGCAATAAAGTCTTTGGCCGTCGCAGCGGCCTGCGGGTTTCAGAGCTGGCCCTGGGTACCGCCAATTTCGGCACAGGCTGGGGCCACGGCGCCGAGCGCGAAGAGTCCAAGCGAATCTACGAAGGCTATCTGGAGGCCGGCGGAAACTTCCTCGATACTGCCAACGGCTACCAGTTCGGCCAATCGGAAGTGCTGCTCGGCGAGTTCATTGCCTCGGAACGCGACCGCTTGGTGATCGCCAGCAAATACACCCTGCGCACCCAGCCTCAAGACGAAGGCACCCTCAAGCTTGGCAACAACCGCAAGAACATGGTGCGCGCCGTCGAAGAAAGCCTGAAACGCTTGAACACCGACCACATCGACCTGTTCTGGGCGCATATCAGCGACAACGTCACGCCGATGGAAGAGATCCTGCGGGGTTTTGATGACCTGGTGCGTGCCGGCAAGATCCACTACGCCGGGCTGTCCAACTTCCCCGCCTGGCGCATTGCCCGCGCCGACCTGCTCGCTGAAGTGCGCGGCTTTGCACCCCTGGTAGCGATCCAGACCGAATACAGCCTGGCCGAACGCACCGCTGACCGCGAGCTGCTGCCCATGGCCGAGGCCCTGGGCCTGGCCGCGACTTTATGGTCACCGCTGGGGGGTGGTTTTCTGACCGGGAAGTACCGCAACAGCCAGGACGATACCCGCGCCAGCAAGCTGGGGATTTTGGTCCACGCTGAAAAAAGCGCACGGGAAACGGCAGTGCTCGACACCCTGCTGGCGGTTGCCGGTGAACTGGACGCCACGCCGACTCACATCGCCATCGCCTGGCTACGGGAAAAGGCCCGTCGTTCCACTACCGCGCTGATCCCGATCCTGGGGCCGCGTACCCGCGAACAACTGGACGGCACCCTGGGTGCGTTGAGTGTGCAACTCTCGGCTGAGCAAGTGGCCCGCCTGGATGCTGCCAGCGCGATACCGCTGGGCGTGCCCCACGAGATGATCGCGGAACGCTTCCCACGTTATACGGACGATGATGCACAAGACCTGCGCTGGCCGCCGGTTATCTAAGACCCGTTGTGGCGAGGGAGCTTGCTCCCGCTGGGCTGCGTAGCGGCCCCAAAATCTTGGGAGCGCTGCGCACTCCAGCGGGAGCAAGCTCCCTCGCCACAGATGCAGTACTCAGCCTCAGTTAAGCGAGGCTTTTGCTCACCACTTCAAACACATCGCTGGACAGCTCGCCCGAAGCGCGAATCCGCTCCAGCTCGCCTTTCATCAGCGCCTGCCGCGCGCTGTCGTACTTGCGCCAGCGGGTCAACGGCGCCAATTGCCGCGAAGCAATCTGGGGGTTGAAGCCATTCAACTGGATCACCAGGTCCGCCAGGAACCGATAGCCCGAACCATCCGCCGCGTGGAAGTTGATCAGGTTCTGCCCGGCAAACGCGCCCACCAGTGCCCGCACCTTGTTCGGGTTCTTGATGTTGAACGCAGGGTGCTGCATCAACGTCTTGACCCGCTCCAGCGCGCCCGGCAAACCATTGCCCGCCTGCACGCTGAACCACTGGTCCATGACCAGCGGGTTGTCCTTGAAGTTCTCGGCAAACACCGCCAGCGCCTTGGCTTTCTCTTCTTCGAACGGCGAGTTGACCAGCACAGCCAGGGCCGTCAGGCGCTCGGTCATGTTGTCGCACGCGTCGAACTGTTCAAGGGTCGCCGCCAGCACTTCTGGCTTGCCGCTGAGCATCAGGTACGACAGCGCAATGTTCTGCAAGGCGCGACGGGCAAAGTGTTCCGCCTCGGCCACGTACGGGGTTTTCTTCGACAGGTCGCGATTGGCCTGGTAACGCAGCCACAGGCCCTCGAACAGGTTGTCGGCCAACTGCTTGCGAGCAAACTCGCGGGCCGCGTGGATGGCGTCGACATCCGCCACCTCGCTGATTTCGGTCAGGTAGGCTTCGCTCGGCAGCGAGAGCATCTCGGCGACCATCGCCTGGTCCAGGCTTTCGTCGCTCAATACGCTGCGCAGTGCAGTGATCAGGCGTTGATCCAGCACCAGCGCCTTGCCCTGCTGATGTTGGGCGATCAGCTCCTGCAACACCTGCACCGACAGCTGCTGGCCGGCGTCCCAGCGATTGAAGCCATCGCTGTCGTGCTGCATCAGGAACATCAGTTGGTCGCGGTTATACGGGAAGCTCAGCTTCACCGGCGCCGAGAAGCCACGCAGCAGCGACGGCAGCGGGTGCTCGGCGATGTCGACAAAGGTGAAGGTCTGTTCGGCTTCGGTCACCGAGATCACGCGGGACGTGGCGCCGGCAGCGGTTTCACCGGCCAGGCGCAAGGCGATGCCCGCGCCCTTCCCGTCCAGCAGGCCCAGCTCAACCGGAATCACGAACGGCAGTTTTTCCACCTTGTCCGGGGTTTCCGGGCAGCTTTGACGGAAGGTCAGGCTGTAGGTTTTAGCCACCGCGTCGTAGGACTCGCTCACCGCCAGACGTGGCGTACCGGCCTGGCTGTACCAGCGCTTGAACTGGGTCAGGTCAGCGCCGTTGGCGTCTTCCATGGCCTTGATGAAGTCATCGCAGGTCACAGCCTGGCCGTCGTGGCGTTCGAAGTACAGGTCGCTGCCTTTGCGGAACCCTTCGGCGCCGAGCAAGGTTTGGATCATACGGACGACTTCCGAGCCCTTTTCGTACACGGTCAGGGTGTAGAAGTTGGAGATCTCGATAAAGCCGTCCGGACGCACGGCGTGGGCCATGGGACCGGCATCTTCGGCGAACTGGTGAGTGCGCAGATAAGCCACGTCCTGGATGCGCTTGACGGTGGCCGAGTTCATGTCGGCAGAGAACTGCGAATCACGGAACACCGTGAAGCCTTCCTTCAGCGACAGCTGGAACCAGTCGCGGCAAGTCACGCGGTTGCCCGACCAGTTGTGGAAGTATTCGTGGGCAACGATCGCCTCGACTCGCTGGTGCGCGGCGTCGGTGGCGGTTTCGGCACGAGCCAGCACGGCGCTGGAGTTGAAGATGTTGAGGCCCTTGTTTTCCATGGCGCCCATGTTGAAGTCGTTGACCGCGACGATCATGAAGATGTCGAGGTCGTACTCACGGCCATAGACTTCCTCGTCCCAGCGCATGGATTTCTTCAGGCTGTTCATGGCGTGCTGGCACTTGTCGATGTTTTCCGGCTCGACATAGATACGCAGCGCCACGGTGCGCTCGGTCATGGTGGTGAAGGTGTCTTCGACACACCACAAATCACCGGCCACCAGTGCAAACAGGTACGCCGGCTTCTTGAACGGATCTTCCCAGGTCGCCCAGTGCCGGCCGTCTTCGCCAGGGCCGGAAGCAATCGGGTTGCCGTTGGACAGCAACACCGGGTAGCTGTGTTGCTCGGCGATCACCGTGGTGGTGAACACGCTCATCACGTCCGGACGGTCGAGGTAATAGGTGATCTTGCGGAAACCCTCGGCCTCGCACTGGGTGCAGAACATGCCGCCGGATTTGTACAGGCCTTCCAGGGCGGTATTGGTTTCCGGGTGGATCTTCACCGTGGTGTCGAGGGTGAAGGTCGCGCTGGTGGGGTGCACGGTCAGGTGGCTGTCGCTCAACTGGTAGTCGGCGTCGGTCAGTTCCTGGTCGGCCAGGTTCACCGACAGCAGCTCCAGCTGCTGCCCGTCCAGCACCAGCGGCGGCAAGCCGGCGCCGCGCTCGGGGTTGCGGCGCATCACCAGCTGCGCGTGGACCAGGCTATGGTCCTCGAACAACTCGAAGGTCAGGTGCGTCTCGTCGATCAGGTAATCCGGCGCCTGATAGTCCTTCAGGTAAATCATCTTCGGCTGTTCGGTGCGCATGTCTGTCGTCCTTCTACTGATGCACGGCGAGCTGGTAGGCCGTGTATTTACGAATATTGATCACGCCGGTATCGAAGATCAGGTATTGGCCCTTGATCCCCATCAGCGTGCCTTCGGCAATCGGGTTCTTGTCCAGGTTGAAGCTGACGATCTTGGTCGGATACTGCTCGATCGGGTAGCGGATTTCGATCGGTTCGATGTCGGTCACCGGTTGGATGGCCTGCAGGCCAAAGCGTTCCTGCAAACCGAGCATGCCTTCGGCACAGCTGGCGAACAGTTCGTCGCGCACCTGCGCAAGGTCGACGGCCTGGGCATCGCCCTTGAGCAGCGCGCGCCAGTTGGTCTTGTCGGCCACCTGGCTGCGGAACAGGTCTTCGACGAAGCCCGACTGCTGGCGCGTGGCAACGCGCATGATCGGCAGCGCCTGGCTGGCGCCCTGGTCGAGCCAGCGGGTCGGCAGCTGGCTGGCGCGGGTGATGCCGACCTTGATCCCCGACGAGTTCGCCAGGTACACCACGTGGTCGGTCATGCAGAATTTTTCACCCCAGGCCGGATCGCGGCAGGTGCCGGCGTCGTAATGGCAGCGCTCGGGGCTCATGATGCACAGGTCGCACTGGGCCAGTTTGGTCATGCACGGGTAGCAGTAACCCTGGCTGAAACTGGTCTTGGTCTTGCGACCGCAATGGGTGCAATGGATCGCACCGAGGTATTCCAGGCGCACGGTAGTGCCGATCAATGGATTGACCGGCACCTCGGTGTCGCCCAGGCGAAACGCGTATTGAACGGTCGGCTCACCCAGCTGCGCCGACATCTTGCTGACTGCACCACGGCCAATCTCAATCAATGGATGGCATCCGACTTGAACAGGATGTTCGGCACCGGCGCCGACTTCGAGGCGCATTCCTGCGGGCCCATGTAGCCGGTGCGCTGGTCTTCCGGCAGGTTCTGCAGTTCCCAGGCGATCACCGCCTGCAACGACAGTTCACGCTGCTCGGCGGTGAGCTTGCGGCCATCGGACCATTTGCCGATTTCCACGGCGAGCTTGAGGCTCTCGTAGATGTCCGGGGTGATGTTTTCGATCATTTCGACAAAAGAGGACATAAGACTCTTCCTTAACTAAATAGGAGACATTTTGCGGCGGCTGTACAAGCCACCCAACAAACCGGTCAGGCAACCCATCACCAGGCCACCCACGTGGGCCGCGTTGGCGATTTCGCCGAAGCCGATCATCGAGACCAGGCCCGACAGGCACAGCACCAGCCACACCAGCATCATCACCAACACCCCGCGAGGCAGGCGATACATCGGATTCGGCGACACCCACTGATAGATCCAGCAATGCCCGAGCAAGCCATACAGCACGCCGGACAACCCGCCAAACAGGCCGGGACCACCAAAATAGTATTGAGCGTAGTTCGACACCAGGCTGAACAGCAGCGTCAGGCCCAGCAGGTTGATGCTGCCCTGGCGCAACTCGATGCGTCGCCCCAGCTCCCAGTACCACATGCCGTTCATGGCCAGGTGCAGGATGCCGAAGTGGATCAACATCGGCGTGACGAGGCGCCACCACTGTCCCGACGCCAGGCTGTCGGTCAATGGCGTGAAACGGATGTACTCGCCTGCCACGCTGAACGGCAGGAACGTCAGCCAGCTCATGGCTTGCAGGTTATCCCCCAGCAACGTAACGGCGCCGACGATGATGCTCAGCAGCAACACCAACGCGGTCACCGGGCTGTGGCGAAGCTGCTGGGCAAACCCGGGACGCCTGGTCGACGTCGCCTGCTCGGGAATGTCCAGTTGCTGGTCCGGGTCACCGGCCGGAAAGCGCTGGTACAGGACCTTCACGTCTTCACTGATGGAATCAGGCACCCACAGCACCTGCTCCCCGGCTTCTTCGCTGACGCGATGGGGCACTTGCATGCGTTGCAGAAGCTTGACGAAACCACTCAAATCCACCGCCAGCGGCAGGCGTAATACAGCAACGGTACTCATGAAATAACCTCAGGGCGCTCGACATCGACCCAAACAAATTTACGCGGGTCCAGGCGGGTTTCCTGATCCAGCCGGTACGCCACCAGCTTGCCGTACAGCACCGCGCTGTAGTCCAGGCAGGCCAGGTTCGGGCGGATCGGCGCCGGTTTGCCGCTGCGCCAGTAGTGGCCGACGAACAGCAATGGCTCGTCGACGCCGTAGCGCAGCAGGGAATTCTTTTCAGTGGACGACAGCGGCGTGGCGGCCACAGGTTCCGGCAGCGCATCGGGCTGGAACACGATGTCGCCGTAGGTTTTCGGGTCTTCTTCCCAGAACTTGGTGCGGAAGAACGAACGCGTCAGGCCGTCGCCGCCGGTCAGGGTCAGGCCGTCCGGCAGGCGCATGTCGGTACCGCGCAACAGGCGGTCGAAGGCATTGCTGGCGAAACTGCCGGGCACGGCGGCGGCTTGCAGGAAGTGTTCGTCGATGCAGCCATCCGGGAAATGCGCGCGCAGGGGCTCGATAAAGCCGTTGTCCCAGCAAGCGTGCACTACGCGGAATCGCCCGGCGTCGACAAACAGCGGCATGTCATAGAACCAGCCGAGGAAATCGTGCCAGTCTGCCGGGTGCTGTTCGAACTGGGTCAGGGTCTCGTGGATCAACCGCGCGTGGCGTGGCGTGTGCTCGCGCACAAACTGCTTGCCGCTGCCTGGGGCGGCGGGCGTGCTCCAGCCCAGCGCGTTGAACTCATGGTTGCCCATGATGCACAGTGCCTGGCCGGCCTCGGTCATGTCGTGGACGATATGCAGCGCCTCGCGAATGCGCGGGCCACGGTCGATGATATCGCCGAGGAACACGGCCATTCGCGACGGATGGCGCCAGGTACCGCCCTGCTTGTGGTAACCCAACCGGTCGAGCAAGTGCTCAAGGGTATGAGCGCAACCGTGCACGTCACCAATCAGGTCGTAGCTACGCGCGGGATCGAGCATCAGTCGCCTCCACCCCCCAAGCGGCTGCCCCAGCCCAGCTTGGTCCGGCACACTTCGTAGTAGTTGTGGTCCAGCGGGTGGATCAACCGCAACTTCTGTGCCTTTTTGCTCACGGTGATGGTGTCACCGGGGGCGCAGGTGAAATGGTTCTGCCCGTCGCAGGAGACTTGCGGGTAGATCTGCATGTCTTTTGACACCACGATTTTCAGCTCACTGTTGCCATCGACCACGATAGGCCTGCTGGACAACATATGGGGATACATCGGCACGATCACAATGGCATCCAGCTTGGGATGCATGATCGGCCCACCGGCCGACAGCGCGTAGGCCGTGGACCCGGTCGGCGTGGCGACGATCAGGCCGTCGGCCTTCTGGCTGCACACGAACTGGCCGTCGATGTACAACTCGAATTCGATCATCCGCGTCGACTTGCCGGGGTGCAGCACCACATCGTTGAGGGCGTCGCCCTGGCCGATGGCTTCGCCGTGGCGGCGCACTTCGGCTTGCAGCAGGAAGCGGTTTTCCACCAGGTAATGGCCGTCCAGCACCTTGGCCACTTCGACTTCCAGCTCGTCGGGGCGAATATCGGTGAGGAACCCCAGGCTTCCGCGGTTGATCCCCAGCACCGGCACGTTATGCCGCGCCAGCGCCCGGGCGGCGCCCAGCAGGCTGCCGTCGCCGCCTACCACGATCACCATGTCGCAGACTTCACCGAGCATCTTGCGCGACGAGGTCTGCAGGCCATGGCCCGGGAGGATTTCAGCGATGGTGTCTTCGAGGATCACGTGCAGGTGGCGCTCGAGCAGAAACTTTTTCAGTCGGCGGACGGTGTCCAGCACCTGGGTACTGCCCAGGCGACCGATAATGCCGATATTGCGAAATTGCTCCATGGGGCTCCTGCGGGGTTCGGGTTCTGCAAAAAAGAACGATTATGGGCGAAAGCCGGCGTTACACAAAATCCTTTGTCGCCGCAAACCCCAGACGACAACGGTTCTCAGCCCCCTTCCCGGCTGTAAAAGGCTATGCTCGGACCATGACTCTGTTCCCTGATTTGCAGCACCTGCCCCGCCAACTGCGTCACCCCGAGGTGCGCGATCTCGCGTGGGTGATGCTCGCCCCGCCGATGCTCGCGCAAACGCCGTGGCCACAACGCCACCCGCTGACCGGCAGCGACTGGGTGCAGGCCCCGCATTTGCTGGAGCAGTGGCTGCGCCAGCTGGACCAGGACAGCAGTGCCTTGCTGCATTGGCTGAGCCAGGCACGCACCCGCCGGCTGGGGTTGTATTACGAACGGCTGTGGCAATTCGCCGTGCAGCATGCGCCGGGCGTGGAACTGCTGGCGGCCAACCTGCCGATCCGCCAGGCCGGGCATACCCTGGGCGAACTGGACATGCTGCTGCGCGACCGTGACGGTGTGCATCATCTGGAACTGGCGATCAAACTCTACCTCGGGCCCCAGGACGGTAATGGCCGGGACACCGCGCAATGGCTCGGCCCCGGCTGTCATGACCGGCTCGACCGCAAGCTGGCCCACCTGGCCCAGCACCAACTGCCGATTTCCGCCCGGCCGGAGAGCCGCGAGGTCCTGGCCGCGCTGGATATCCAGGCTTTTGATGCCCATCTGTGGCTGGGCGGGTATCTGCTCTACCCATGGCCGGGCATGGCGCAGGCCCCCCAGGGCGCGCATCCCCAACACCTGAATGGCCGCTGGCTGCATCAGCGCGATTGGTCGAGGTTTATCGAGCAAAGCCCGGCAGGACGCTGGCAACCGCTGCCCCGCCACGCATGGCTGGCGCCGGCGCACTACCCGGCGGACGAAGCCTGGGACGCGGCCCGGATGCAGCACTGGCTAACCGAACTGGACCCCATGGCGCCCGCGCAGTTGCTGGTGCGCCTGGTGGAAAACAGCGAAGGCGAATGGGAAGAAGCCGAACGGTTGTTTCTGGTGGCGGATCTTTGGCCGAACGTGCCGGCGCTTACAGGTTATCGATATGCCGATAGTCAATCTGTAACCCCATAGCCAGCTGCTTTGAACGGCCCAACCGAATCGGGCCGCGCTCGATGTCCACCAGCAAACCCGGGCAGTCCAGCGGCGGCAAACCCGCCACATCCTTCAGCCGCCCATCGGTGATCACCAGCAACCGCTGCCGCTCCACCGGGTAACGCTTGCGACGAGCCGCCAACCAGTGCCCCGCTTCGTTCAGCGCTGCCAACAATGGCGTGCCACCGCCTGCGCCGAGGCCATCAAGCCAATGACCCAGCCCTTTTGCCGCCTTTAATCCCTGCACCTGCCACTTTGGCGATTGCCCGCTCGCGGTGAGCAACGCCATGCGCGCCCGCTGTCGATAGGCATCGTCGAACAGTTGGGCCAGTAATCCCTTGGCATCGCTAAGCGCCTGATGCCGCCGGGTGGACGCCGAAGCATCGACAATCACCAGCCACAGTTCATGGGGCGTACGGCTACGCAGTTGATACAGCAAATCTTCGCGGCGTTGCGGCCGCCCGCCGAGCAAGGTACCCGGCCAGTTGATCGAACCTTCGGCCGCGCTGCGCGCCTGGCCTCGCCGGCCCTTGTTCAGTCGACCCGCCTTGGGCCGTGCATCCGCCCCCGCGTCAGGTTTGGGGCGAATGCCTAGGGCTTTTTTGGCCAGGTGGGCACATCACGGCGAGCACCTATCGGCAAGGCGGGTGCGGGCATGTCGCCCCATTGGCCCTGGCCTTCAGGTGCATCATTGGGCTTGGGTGATTGACCGCCAGCGGGCGGCGTTGCAGGCGGGGATTGCTCCTGACGACGATGGCGCAGGGCAAATTCCGCGACCGCTTCAATATCTTCTTCGCTGATAGCCGTCGCGCCCCGCCAGGCCGCATGGGCACGTGCGCCACGCAGCCAGACCAGGTCGGCGCGCAAGCCATCGACCCCAGCGGCAAAGCAGCGCTCGGTAATCTGCGCCAGCGCCTGGTCATCCAACGGGATGCTATCCAGCAATGCGCGGGCCCGGGTGCAGCGCTCACGCAACGCGGCCTGCCGGTCGGCCCATTGCCCGCAGAAACCCTGAGGGTCGCTGTCGAAATCCAGGCGGCGACGGATGATCTGCCCGCGTTCGGCCGGCTGGGTGTGCCCGCTCAGCGCCACGTTGAAACCAAACCGGTCGAGCAATTGCGGGCGCAGCTCGCCCTCTTCCGGGTTCATGGTGCCGATCAGTACAAAACGCGCCGAATGCCGGTGGGAAATCCCGTCGCGCTCGATCAGGTTGGTGCCGCTGGCGGCCACGTCCAGCAGCAGGTCCACCAGGTGGTCGGGCAGCAGGTTGACTTCATCGACATAGAGCACGCCGCCGTCGGCCTTGGCCAGCACGCCGGGGGAAAACTGTGCGCGGCCCTCACTGAGTGCCGCGTCCAGATCGAGTGTGCCCACCAGCCGCTCTTCGGTGGCGCCCAACGGCAGCGTGACGAACTGGCCGCTGGCGAGCAGGTCCGCCAGGCCACGGGCCAGGGTGGACTTGGCCATGCCGCGCGGGCCTTCAATCAGCACGCCACCGATCTTCGGGTCGATGGCGGTCAGGCACAGGGCCAGTTTCAGGTCGTCGGCGCCGACCACGGCGGACAGCGGGAAATGTGGAATGTCGGTCATCAACTGCCTTCTTCTATATCCAACAACAGGTTTTCCAACGCCTCGCGGTACGCCCCAGGCTCCTGCCACATGCCGCGTTGCTGGGCTTCGAGCATGCGTTCGGTCATATCCCGCAGGGCATCCGGGTTGTGCTGCTGCACAAAGGCGCGGGTGTCCGGGTCCAGCAAGTAGGCATCCGCCAGCAATGCATATTGATGATCGTCGATCAACGCCGTCGTAGCGTCGAACGCGAACAGATTATCCACGGTGGCCGCCATCTCGAACGCGCCTTTGTAGCCGTGGCGCTTCACCCCTTCGATCCACTTCGGGTTGGCCGCACGGGCACGAATCACCCGGTTCAACTCTTCCTTCAACGTGCGGATCTTCGGCAGGTCCGGCTGACTGTGGTCACCATGATAGCTGGCAGCCTTGTCGCCGCTCAGGGTTTCCACGGCGGCGAGCATGCCGCCCTGGAATTGGTAGTAATCATTGGAGTCGAGCAGGTCATGCTCGCGGTTGTCCTGGTTCTGCAACACCGCCTGCACCTGGCTCAAACGCTGGGCAAACTGTTCGCGGGCGGCGGTGCCTTCGTCGGAGCCGCCATAGGCGTAGCCGCCCCAGTTCAGGTAAACCTCGGCCAGGTCTTCGCGGCTCTGCCACAAGCGCCCATCAATCGCGCCCTGCACGCCGGCACCATAGGCACCGGGCTTGGCACCGAAGATCCGCCAACCAGCCTGCTTCGCCGCCGCGTCCTCGTCCAGGCCCGACAGGCGCAAGGCCTCGCGCTCACTGCGCACCTTGGCCGCCAGAGGGTTCAGGTCGTCGGGTTCGTCCAGCGCCGCCACGGCTTGCACCGCCGCGTCGAACAGGCGGATCAGGTTGGCGAATGCATCGCGGAAGAAGCCCGACACGCGCAAGGTCACATCCACCCGTGGCCGGTCCAGCAGACTGATCGGCAGGATTTCAAAGTCATCCACCCGCTGGCTGCCGGTGGCCCACACCGGGCGCACGCCCATCAGCGCCATGGCCTGGGCGATATCGTCGCCACCGGTGCGCATGGTGGCGGTGCCCCACACCGACAGGCCGAGTTGGCGCAAGTGGTCGCCATGGTCTTGCAGGTGACGCTCAAGGATCAGGTTCGCCGACTGGAAGCCGATGCGCCAGGCAGTGGTGGTGGGCAGGTTGCGCACATCCACCGAGAAAAAGTTACGACCGGTAGGCAACACGTCCAGGCGGCCCCGGCTCGGCGCGCCGCTGGGCCCGGCCGGGACGAAGCGCCCGTTCAAGGCATCCAGCAACCCGCGCATTTCCGCCGGGCCGCAGGCATCCAGGCGTGGCGCGACGACGATGCGCAAGCTCTCGATCACCGCCTTGACGTCTTCCCAGCCGGGCTCTTCAAGTTGTTCCACCGCACCTTCCAGGGCCTGCTCGATCAGGCGTGCGGCATACAGCTCCAGGCGTTCACGGGTGTCGCCGGCGGTGCGCCACAACTGCGTGTCGATCTTCTGCAACACCACTGGCCGGCGCCCCGTCCACGGCTCGGCCAGGGCGCAGTCCAGCGGATCGAAGCCCAGGTCGAAGGCCTTGGCCAATACCCGCAGCAGGCTCGATTGCGGCCCGCGCCCATCGCCACGCGGAATACGCAACAACGCCAGCAAGGTGTCGATGCGCAAGCGGCCCTCGGGTGACTCGCCGAAAATGTGCAGGCCATCGCGAATCTGCGACTCCTTCAAGTCACACAGGTAGGTGTCCAGGCGCGGCAGCCAGATCGCCGCATCGGCGTCGCTGTCGAGGTTTTCGTCCAGGGCCAGTTCCTGGTCGATGCGGGTTTCGCGCACCAGCTTGAGGATGTCCTTTTGCAGCTCGCGGGCACGCCGTGGGTCGAGCAGTTGTGCCTCGTAATACTCGTCGGCCAGCAACTCCAGGTCGCGCAGCGGCCCATAGGTTTCGGCGCGGGTCAGCGGCGGCATCAGGTGGTCGATGATCACGGCCTGGGTGCGGCGCTTGGCCTGGGCGCCCTCGCCCGGGTCATTGACGATAAACGGGTAGATATTCGGCAGCGGCCCCAGTAGTGCGTCGGGCCAGCAGTTCTCGGAAAGCCCGACGCCCTTGCCCGGCAGCCATTCCAGGTTGCCGTGCTTGCCAACGTGGATCACGCCGTGGGCGCCGTAGGTGTGGCGCAACCAGAAGTAGAACGCCAGGTAACCGTGGGGCGGCACCAGGTCCGGGTCGTGATAGACCGCACTCGCGTCGACCTGGTAACCCCGGGCCGGCTGGATGCCGACGAAGGTCAGCCCCAAACGCAGGCCCGCGATCATCATGCGGCCGTCGCGGAACATCGGATCGCTATGAGGTGTACCCCAGCGTGCCAACACGGCCTGGCGATTGGACTCGGGCAAGCGGTTGAACATCGCCTCGTAGTCATCCAGCGCCAGGCTCTGATGACACGGACGCAAGTCGAGGCTGTCCAGGTCGTTGCTGACGCCGCCCAAGAGCGCCTGGATCAGTGCCGTTCCGCTTTCCGGCAGCTCGTCCGGCAGCGGATAACCTTGGATTTTCAGTGCCCGCAGGATATTCAGCGCGGCGGCTGGGGTGTCGAGACCCACGCCGTTGCCGATACGTCCGTCCCGGGTCGGGTAGTTGGCGAGGATCAGCGCGATACGCTTTTCGCCATTCGGCACCCGCGCCAGTTCGACCCAGCGCCGCGCCAGTTCGGCGACAAAGTCCATGCGCTCCGGCTGTGCGCGATAGCACACCACATCCGACTGGCTGCGCTCGCTGCGCCAGGCCAGGTCCTTGAAGCTGATGGGCCGGCTGATGATGCGCCCGTCCAGTTCCGGCAACGCGATGTGCATCGCCAGGTCACGGGGGCCGAGGCCTTGCTCGCTGGCCTGCCAGCCGGGCTCGTTGTCCTGGGCGCAAATCGCCTGGATCACCGGGATATTGCGGCGAAACGGCCGCAGGTGCGGCGCTTCAGGGCTGGACTGGGCAAAACCGGTGGTGTTCAGAATCACCGAGGCGTGCACCTCGTCCAGTAAATCCTCGACCACGGTCAGGCAGCCGGGCTCTTTCAAACTGGCCACCGCCATCGGCAGCGGGTTGAGACCCGCGGCCTGCAAGCGCTGGCAAAAAACATCGATAAAGCCGGTGTTGGCCGCCTGCAAATGGGAGCGGTAGAACAGCACCGCCGCCACGGGAAAATCAGCTTGCCAGTCAGCCTGCCAATCGTTGAGACGGGCATTGGCTTTATGCGGGTGATAAATCGCCGTGCGCGGCAGGGTTTGCGGCTCGCTCCAGGCGTAATCGCGGCCAAGGTAGCCGGCGGCCAGGCAACGATAGAAATCCAGCGCATTACCCAAACCACCCTGGCGCAGGAAGTGCCAGAGCCGGTCACGTTCCTCGGCGCCCACGGTGCTGAGGCCACTGAGTTCCGGGTCCGGGCGATCATCCCCCGGCACCAGGATCAGCTGCACGCCGCGCTCGGCCAACTCCACCAGGCGCTCGATACCGTAGCGCCAATAACCGATGCCGCCGTGCAGCGAAATCAGGATGACCTTGGCGTGGCGCAGCACCTCGTCCACATACAGGTCGACCGAAGCATGGTTCTGCACCTGCATCGGGTTGGCCAGGCGCAGGCTCGGGTAATCCTCGGGCAACTGCTGGGCCGCTTCGGCCAGCAGCGCCAGGCTGGAATCACCGCTGCACAGGATCACCAGCTCGGCGGGGGTTTGCCCAAGGTCGGCGATGTTGTCATCCGAAACGAAACCGCCGGGCTGGGTCCTGAGCAGATGCATGGTTTAAACGCTGAGGGCAGCGCGCAGTTGCGCTTCGAGCAACGCGGCGTCGAGTTCCTGGCCGATCAGCACCAGGTGCGTGGCGCGCGGCTCATCGGCGCGCCAGGCGCGGTCGAAGTGCTTGTCGAAACGCGTGCCCACGCCCTGGATCAGCAGGCGCATCGGCTTGTTCGGGATCGCCGCGAAGCCCTTGACCCGCAGGATGCCGTGCTTGACCACCAGTTGGGTCAGGGCGTCCAGCAGCAGGCTTTCGTCGGCCTGGGGCAGTTCGATGGAGATGGAGTCGAAGGCATCGTGGTCGTGGTCGTCTTCACCTTCGTGGTGATGATCGTGATGGCTGTGGCGGCCATCGATGTGTTCTTCCGAGCCCGCGCCCAGGCCGATCAATACGTCCAGCGGCAGGCGACCGCTGCTGGCTTCGATGATTTTGACCGCCGGCGGCAGTTCTTCTGCCACTTCCAGGCGCACACGGGCCAGGTCTTCAGGGCTGATCAGGTCGGACTTGTTGAGGATCACCAGGTCGGCGCTGGCCAGTTGGTCGGCGAACAGCTCGTGCAGCGGCGATTCGTGGTCCAGGTTCGGGTCGAGTTTGCGCTGGGCGTCAACCTGGTCCGGGAAGGCGGCGAAAGTACCGGCGGCCACGGCCGGGCTGTCGACCACGGTGATCACTGCGTCAACGGTGCAGGCGCTGCGGATTTCCGGCCACTGGAATGCCTGGACCAAGGGTTTTGGCAGGGCCAGGCCCGAAGTTTCGATGAGGATATGGTCGAGGTCGCCGCGACGGGCCACCAGTTCGCGCATCACCGGGAAGAACTCTTCCTGGACCGTGCAGCACAGGCAGCCATTGGCCAATTCGTAGACGCGGCCGTTGGCTTCATCGATGGTGCAGCCGATGGAGCATTGCTTGAGGATTTCACCGTCAATGCCCAGCTCGCCGAACTCGTTGACGATCACCGCGATGCGGCGCCCCTGGGCGTTATCCAGCATGTGGCGCAGCAAGGTGGTCTTGCCCGAGCCGAGGAAGCCGGTAACGATGGTGACGGGGAGTTTGGCCAGTGTTTTCATCGGATGCCCTTTGGGGCGGGCATACGGGACGAGTGGCCCTGCGCGGGTGCGCAGAAGCAGAATTCGCCACCGGATCACCCCGCCCGGTTGAAGTAGAAAATCGGTTGCGAGGCAGGTCTCCTGGCTTGGGGCTTGCCGGCGGTGAGGCCGGCGCTGGCTGCGCCTTCCCGCCTTGTTCAGGCAGTGGCGTGGCAGTCAGATAAACCCTTTACAGTTGCGGGGGCAGCCGCGGCATTGACCGCGTTCCCTTCTTAGCTTCGGCCTGGGCCGAAGAACCTCGAAGGTGCAAGGCTACGCAGTGCGCGGGGACGGGTCAATGTCCGAGCGTTTGGCACTAAGCAGCGCCAGGCGCTCCAGCATGCCTTCGCTCGCCGCCGGCCCGGCCTGGACGCTGCATTGCTCGACGGACACTCGCACACCGTCGGCGTCCACCACCGCCACTTCCACCGGGCGCCGGGTTTCCCGGTCAACCAATTGCAGGCTTTCACCTTCGTTGGCGAAATGGCGGTTGCCCCAACCGACGAACGCCATGATCACCACCCGGAAATCCTCGCCGACCGGCGTCGGCACGTACTCGAAACGGGGCGGCCGCTCGCTGTATTGCCGGCGTTCCAGCAGCCCCGCTTCCACCAGGCTGTTGAGCCGGCGAGTGAGCATGTTCGGAGCGATCCCCAGGCTCTGGGAAAACTCATCAAAACGCCGCAAACCTTGCAGCGCGTCGCGCATGATCAGGATGCTCCACCACTCGCCTACCCGTTCCACTCCACGGGCTACCGGGCATTCGGCATTCACCAGCGACTTACGTTGCATTGCAGTTCCTCTGTGGGGCGGCTACGGAAATTTCAGCTATCGGATGTTACTTTCATAATGATAGTTTCGTCCATGCATTGCTACCAACCTGAAATTTGCGGAGCTAAGCGATCATGAGTAAGCGAATTGTTGTGACCGGCATGGGTGCAGTGACACCGCTGGCAACCGGCGTGGAACAGACCTGGAAGCGCCTGCTGGCCGGTGAATCCGGGATTCGCAGGCTACCCGAGGCATTGATCGGCGACCTGGCAATCAGCATCGGCGGCCAAGTGTTGGACCGCATCCAGGACCCTGAAGCCGGCTTTGACCCGGACACTGTCATCCCGGCCAAGGAACAACGCAAGATGGACCGGTTCATCGTGTTTGCCCTGGCAGCCGCGCAAGAGGCCCTGGCCCAGGCAGGCTGGAGTCCGCAGACGCCATCGCAGCAGGAACGTACCGCGACAATCATCGCCTCCGGCGTGGGTGGTTTTCCCGCGATTGCCGAGGCCGTTCGTACGGCTGACAGCAAAGGGCCTCGCCGCCTGTCGCCGTTCACGATCCCGTCATTCCTCGGCAACATGGCGGCCGGGCACGTGTCGATCCAGCATCAACTGAAAGGTCCGCTGGGCTCCCCCGTCACTGCTTGCGCCGCCGGCGTACAGGCGATTGGTGATGCTGCGCGCATGATCCGTGCCGGCGAAATCGACATCGCCGTGTGTGGCGGCGCCGAAGCCTGTATCCACCGAGTCAGCCTCGGCGGTTTTGCTGCGGCGCGTGCGCTGTCCAGCGATTACAACGACACGCCGGCATTGGCTTCCCGCCCGTTCGATCAAGGCCGCGACGGGTTTGTGATGGGCGAAGGTGCCGGGCTGTTGGTGATCGAGGAACTGGAGCATGCATTGGCTCGCGGGGCGACGCCTATTGCAGAGCTGGTGGGCTACGGCACCAGCGCCGACGCCTATCACATGACCTCGGGCCCGGAAGATGGCTCGGGTGCACGCAGGGCAATGGAACTGGCGATCGCGCAGGCAGGGATCAGCGCCGCACAGATCCAGCACTTGAACGCCCATGCCACGTCGACCCCCGTAGGCGACAACGGCGAACTGGCAGCGATCAATACGCTGTTCGGTGCAAATGCCAGCGTCGCGATCAGCGCCACCAAGTCGGCGACCGGCCATCTGTTGGGCGCCGCGGGCGGGATCGAGGCGATCTTCACCGTGCTCGCCCTGCGCGACCAGATTGCCCCGGCGACCCTCAACCTGGATAACCCGGACCCCGCCGCCGATGGGCTGGATATGGTCCGGGGCCAAGCTCGGTCGTTGCCGATTGAATACGCGATTTCCAATGGGTTTGGATTCGGCGGCGTGAATGCCAGCGTGCTGTTCAAACGCTGGCAATAACCCGGCGATTTGACGCCCATCGCCCGCCCATGCTCTCCTACACATCTTGTTTCGGGTGCCCTTCACAGGGTGAAACGGGAAACCGGTGAGTCATGTTCCTTTACTCAAGGGCGTGACGAGTCCGGTGCTGCCCCCGCAACGGTAAGCGAGTGAAGCATCAAAACCACTGTGCCTCTACGGCATGGGAAGGTGATGCTTTCAAGGCCCAGGCCCCTCGCAAGCCCGGAGACCGGCCCGAAAAAATCAGATAACAAACCCGCGGTGGGCGGGCGCTGTTCAGAACCCTGCGTGCCTGGCTCGCGGGGTTTTCATGCGCTCGTGTCACCCTGAAACCCTGAAGGGACGCGCCATGTCGATCATCAGCAGCACCGCCTCTACCGCCAGCACCACCGCCACCCTGAGCCAACGCCTGACTGCCGCCATCGGCGCGTCGATCCTCGGCGCGTGCCTGGTGTATTTCGCCGGTTTCTCGCACATCGAAGCGGTGCACAACGCCGCCCACGATACCCGCCACAGCGCTGCGTTCCCGTGCCACTGAGACCTGCCGACATGATCAAGCGTATTGCCCAAACCGCAGGTTTCACCGGCCTCCTGGCCGCCTTGCTGCTGACCTTGCTGCAAAGCTTCTGGGTTGCCCCGCTGATCCTGCAGGCGGAAACCTTCGAAAACGCCCCGGCCGCGACCGAAGTGCATGAACATGCCGAAGCCACGGCCCACACCCACGACGCTGAAGCCTGGGAGCCGGAAGATGGCTGGCAGCGTGTGCTGTCGACTACGGGCGGTAACCTGGTGGTCGCCGTAGGTTTTGCCCTGATGCTTGCCGGCCTGTACACCCTGCGTGCACCGACCCGTACGGTCCAAGGCCTGCTATGGGGCCTGGCCGGTTACGCCACCTTTGTGTTGGCGCCGACCCTGGGCTTGCCGCCTGAATTGCCGGGGACTGCGGCGGCAGACCTGGCGCAACGGCAAATCTGGTGGATCGGCACTGCCGCCTCTACCGCTGCCGGTATCGCGCTGATCGTGTTCGGTCGTAACTGGCTGCTGAAAATCCTGGGCGTGGCGATCCTGGCTGTGCCCCATGTGATTGGCGCACCACAGCCGGAAGTCCACTCGATGCTGGCGCCGGAGGCTCTGGAAGCTCAATTCAAGATCGCCTCGCAGTTGACCAACGTTGCCTTCTGGCTGGCGCTGGGCTTGATCAGTGCCTGGCTGTTTCGCCGTAACCGTGATGGTCAGTATTCGGCATGATCCTGGCGGTTGGCCTGGGGTGTCAGCGGGGTTGTTCTGTCGACATCCTGCGTGAACTGTTCAACGCCGCCCTCGCCGAGGGTGGCATTGAGCGTCAGCGCATCACTGCGCTGGCCAGTCTTGATCGCAAGCGGGATGAGCCGGGGTTGCTGGCACTGGCTCAGGTTCTGGATTTGCCGTTGGTATTTTTCAGTGCGGAGCAATTGGCGCCCTATGAAGATCGACTGAGCCATAAGTCCGAGACGGTTTTTGCTCATACCGGCTGCTACGGCATTGCTGAAAGTGCCGCCCTGGCCCTGGCAGAACAGCTGTCTCAAAGCCCTGCCACCCTGCTGATCACCCGCAAAAAAACCGCCCAGGCCACCTTTGCATTGGCTTGCGCCGGCTGAATTCCCGATAATCGTCAGCTTTGATCATGAGCAATCTTCATCTGGAGGGCTGCTCGCGTGCTTTTTTTCACAGGAATGAATCCATGACTGTCTTTTTCATCGGCGCAGGCCCAGGCGATCCGGAATTGATCACGGTCAAGGGGCAGCGGCTGATTCGCAGTTGCCCGGTGATTATCTATGCCGGCTCGCTGGTACCGGCGGCGGTGCTTGAGGGGCATCAGGCGGAGCTGGTGGTTAACAGTGCGGAGCTGCATCTGGAGCAGATCATTGGGTTGATCAAGACGGCCCATGAGAAAGGCCAGGATGTGGCGCGGGTGCATTCCGGGGATCCGGGTTTGTACGGGGCGATTGGGGAGCAGATTCGGCTTTTGCGGGAGCTTGGGATTGGGTTTCAGATCATTCCCGGGGTGACGGCGGTGGCGGCTTGTGCGGCGTTGTTGGAAGCTGAGCTGACGTTGCCGGACATTGCGCAGAGTGTGATTTTGACGCGGTATGCGGATAAGACGGCGATGCCTGAGGGTGAGGTGTTCAGTAGCCTGGCGCAGCATGGGACGACCATGGCGATTCACCTGGGTGTGAATCATCTGGAGAAGATCGTGGCTGAGTTGGTGCCTCACTATGGGGAGGATTGTCCGATTGCGGTGGTGCATCGGGCGACCTGGCCGGATCAGGATTGGGCCATTGGTACGCTGGCGGATATTGCCGGGAAGGTGGCAGCCAAGGGGTTTCGGCGTACGGCGTTGATTCTGGTGGGTCGGGTTTTGGCCAGTGACAGTTTTGGTGAGTCGTCGCTGTATCGTGCGGGGCATGCGCATTTGTATCGGCCCTGAGGGGGGATGGGGTACATATCCGTTATTTAGGTAACGGCGGCTTATGGTTCCGCTCTTACAGCGGCTCACTTTTGAACAGCGCAAAAGTAAGCAAAACGCTCTTGCCCCACCACTCGGCACCTCGCCTAGGCTCGGTGTGCCCTCACTCCGGCTTTGGACCG
>NZ_JACAPN010000048.1:0-61880 GCF_013385665.1 Pseudomonas sp. D4002 | reverse complement strand
TAAGTGGCCGTTACCGCAGCAATGGATATGTACACAAACCCCACTCCTCACCCAGCCGCCAAAGAAGGCTCCAACTGCCGCTGAGCCAACCAAATCTCCTCCTGCAACCACTGCGCAAACACCTGCAACTGCGGCGTATCCGTCTGCTCCGGTCGGGTCACCAGCCAATACGACTGATGCCCCTCCACATGCACATTCAGCACCTGCGTCAACTGCCCACTGGCCAACTCCGAAGCGACCATATGCCAATCCGCAATGGTAATCCCCAACCCATCGATCGCCGCCCGAATCGCCAAATCCAGCAGGTCAAACTCATACCCCCCCTCGATATCAACCCCACTGATCCGCGCCGCATCCAGCCAATGCTTCCACGTCAGATACCGCTGATCCTCCCGCGCCAGCACATGCAGCAGCGTCATGCGATTCAGATCAATCCCGTCACTCCACTCCCGGGCATACAACGACGGCGCACACACCGCGATATGCCGCTCCTGAATCAACAACGAGCTGTCCAACCCATCCCATTCCCCATCGCCAAACCGAATCGCACAATCCAGCGTACTGGTCTCCGCCAGGCTGTCCTGCAACCGGGTGGTAATGCTCAACTCCAGCTCCGGATGCTGCTCGCGCAAGCGCCCCAACCGCGGCATCAACCAACGATTGGTAAACGTCGGCGGCGCATTGATGTGCAGTCGATTGGCATGGGACTTCTGCTGGATACTGCGCACCGTCAACTCGATCTTGTCGAACGACTGATGCAACGCCCGCAGCAACACCCGCCCGGCACTGGTCAATTCCAGGTGATGGTGACGACGCTCCAGCAGCGCCTCGCCCAACTGTTCTTCAAGCTGGCGCACCTGGCGGCTGACCGCACTCTGCGTCACGTTCAACAGCTCGGCGGCCCGGGTAAAACTGCCGGTACTGCCGGCGACTTCGAAAGCTTTGAGGGCGTTGAGACCGGGCATTTTGCGTTTCATGGACGACACTCGGGAGCACAGGGGAAATAACCTGCACAACATACCTTTTTGTATTGGGTCAGCGGTAGCACCCCAGCCTGACAAACAATTAATCGTCGCAACCGCTGAAAGCGTCGTTTATCGCTACAGACCGTCGCTCACGAATAAATAGCCTGCGTATAACGCATGCACACTAAGACAATTAAGCATTGGTCGTCGCCAGGCTATAAACGCTAGTCTGCCGATGTACTTCCTGTAACTTCGCCCCTCTCTTTCGCGATTAACTTATCGAGTCATCGCCATGTCCAACGCACCCGTTTCATCCCGGCGAAGTATTGGCTTGCTGGCACTGGTGTTTACCGCCTGCAACGCCACCACCCACGGTTTCAGTGTGTTCCTGTATTCGGCGCTGTTGCCGCAGATCCGCCTGGCCTTTGAGCTCAGTTACAGCCAGGCCGCATTGATCGCCGCGCTGTTGCAGCTGTTCTACATGGGCGCCTCGATTGCCAGCGGCCTGGCGGCGGCGTGGATCAGCCCGCGCAATATGGTGCGCCTGACCATCGTCCTCAGCCCCGCCCTGCTGGCCCTGGCCGTCGCCACGCCGTGGGTGCTGCCGTTTGCCCTGTGCCTGGCACTGGTGTCGGCGTGCGCGGTGTCGAACTGGAACGCGATTTCGGCCCTCGCTCAAGAGGTGATCCCGACTACACATCGCAGCCGGGTGCTGGGGCTGGCGTCCTCGGGCTCAGCCTTTGCGCTGTGCTTGAACGGGCTGTTGATCGCGCTGTTGCAGGGGTTGTCGTTGCGCCAGTTCTGGCTGATCTGCGCCGGGTTGACGCTGGTTGTCACGCTGTTGACCCTGTGGGCACTGGCCCCGATCAAGCAACCGGCACCACGCGAGACCATGGCGCCGGCGCTGAATCAAGTGCTGCGCCAATGGCTGAAGTTGTGCATGGCACAACCGGTGGCAATGCAGATCGTCTTGCTCAGCGCGTTTATCGGCGCCATCAGCGGGCCGTTTCTGAATTTCCTGTCGGCGTTCGTCAGCGAGCAGCTACAGGCCAGCGCCTCCGTCACCGGCTCGATGTGGACGCTGATCGGGATCGGCGGTGTGATCGGCGGCTTGCTGCTGGGCACGCTGGCAGATCGTTGGGGGGCGTTGCGGGTGATGGCCCTGAGTATCGGCGCGTTTGGTCTGAGCATGCTCGGCTTGCTCGGGCACCCGAGCCTAGTACTGAGCTGGCTGGCGGCCGGGCTGTTCGCGCTGTTCTATTTCCCGTGTTGGGGCTTGATGGCCGCCTACGTCGGTGCCCGGCTCAGCCCGGTGCACAGCCTGCAAGTGGTGAGCCTGAGCATGGTCAGCTACGGCCTGGCGAGTGCCACCGGCAATGCCTTGTGCGGCTGGCTGCTGCAAGTCACTGGCGAATTTGCGGTGGTGCACGGCTGGATCGCGGCCTGGGTGTTGGCCAGCCTGTTATTGCTCAAGCGCATGGCCCAGCGACACACCCGCGAAGCGCTGGCCGCCCAGATGCCCTGAGTGGCCCAGTTGCCGGCGCAGAATCTCCACCAGGGCATCCACTTCCGGCACCTGGCAACCGGCTGAACGCCAGAACATCAGGCGCGCCGGGGCAATCGGCGGGAAGCCCTGGCGCTCGTCCAGAATCTGCCAGTCGGGTGGCACCAGGCGCCGCGCCATCACGCCCACCGACAAGCCCTGCTCGATCGCAATCGCAATGCCGCGCGGGCTTTGGCTGGTGTAAACCACCTGCCACGAGCGCCCGGACTGGGCCAGCGCCTGCACGGCGTTCGCACGGAACGCGCAGCCCTCGGCGTACACCGCCAACGGCACCGACTGACGCCCCACGCAACTCCAGCTGGGCGCCGCGACCCACACCAACGGCTCGTCGCACAGGTATTCCCCGCTGTGCAAACCTGCGTGTTCCACCCCCAGCACCAGGTCCAGTTCGCCCCGTTGCAGGCGCCCCACCAGGGCCGTCGACATCTCGCAGCACACATCGGGCCGTACCTGGGCGAACTGCGCCTGGAAGTCCTTGAGCATCCCGCCCAGGCAGTACTCGGCGTAGTCCTCGGGCATGCCGAGGTGGATACACACCTGTTGATTGGGCAATTGCGCGGCGCTGACGGCCTCGCTGTGCAGCTTGAGGATCTGCCGGGCGTAGATCAAAAAGGTTTCGCCACCGGGGGTCAGGCCCACCGAGCGGCTGGTACGGCGGATCAGTGGCGTGCCGACGATGTCTTCCAGGCGTTGCAGGCTCTGGCTGACGGTGGATTGGGTCTTGTGCAGGCGCTCGGCGGCCGCCGAAAACCCCTGGCACTCGATAATTGCCACAAACACTTTAAGCAGGGTGCCATCCAGTTCGCCCGACATAACTATCGCCCTCGCCGATGGATTCGATCACAACTTGTAATTTCCACTTTGCACCTCGTTCAGCAACTATCGGGTCAGCCAAAAAACACCAACTGATAGTTCCGGGAGTCTTGCATGAGCCTTCAACTTGCTGACGCTGAAGTGGGCGATATCAGCGACATTATTAATACCGAGCTGTATCCCATACATGATTCGGGCCATGTTCAATTACAGGCCCTGATCGAACACGCCCGGGCCGAACTGGCCGAAGACGGTTGCTGCCTGCTGAAGAACTTCCTGCGCCCCGCGGCGCTTGAGCAGGCGCGCCTGGAAGGTTTGGCGCTGTCGGGCAAGACGTTTTATTCGGTGCGCAAGGTCAACGCCTACTTCACCGAGGACGACACCTCCCTGCCCCACGATGACCCGCGCCGCACGTTCATGGAGCGCACCAGCGGCTTTGTGACCCGCGACATGATCGCCCCGGACGCGATCATCCACCGGCTGTACGTGTCGCCGATGATGAAACGCTTTATCGGTGCCTGCCTGAATGAGCCGGAAATCTTCGAGTACGCCGACCCGTTCGCCGGGCTGGTGATCAACGTGATGCCGGACGGCACCGAGCAGCCCTGGCACTTCGATACCAACGAATTCATCGTCAGCATGATGACCCAGAAGCCCGAGGCCGGCGGCCTGTTCGAGTACGCGCCGATGATTCGCTCGCGCACCCAGGAGAACCTCGGCGCCGTCGGCAAGGTGGTGCGTGGCGAGGACCGTTCGCGGGTGCAGGAACTGGAACTCAACCCCGGCGACCTGCAGATTTTCAAAGGACGTTTCTCGGTGCACCGGGTGACCCGCGTGGAAGGCGCCACCGAGCGCAACACGGCGATCTTCGCCTACTCCGAAAAGCCCGGAATCATTGGCCGTGCCCAGCGCACCAAGCAGCTTTACGGACGCCTGTCCGAAGCCCATCTGCAAGCCGAACGCAACCTGGTCCGCAGCGACCAGTTGCTCGACTGATTCACACCTAAGAAACCTTGAAACCGTATTTGCCCTGCGAGGAACACCCCATGAGTCTGTCCGGCCCCAACCGCAACCCCGCTGACTGCGAACCTACCCATGACGAGATCCAGCAGATCCAGTTGGACCGTCTGCAACGGGTACGCAACGAGCTGAAAAAACGCGACTACGCCGCCTGCGTACTGTTCGACCCTACCCACATGCGCTACGCCACCGGCTCACGCAACATGCAGGTTTACTCGGCGCGCAACCCGGCCCGCTATGCGTTTATCCCGGCAGAAGGCCCGGTGGTGGTGTTCGAGTTCGGCGGCTGCCTGCACCTGGCCGAAACCCTCAACACCGTCGATGAAGTGCGCCCGGCCAAAGCCATCTCCTATTACTTCTGCGAAAGTTTCCTGGGCAATGTCACCGCCGACTGGGCCGCGGAAATCGATGAGCTGGTGCGCAAATGCGGCGGCGGCAAACGCATCGCCATTGAAAGCGCCACCTCCGCTGCGGCCTTCGAACTGCAAAAGCTCGGCTATCAGATATTTGATGCCCAGGAACCGCTGGAACGTGCGCGCTGCATCAAGGTGCCGAACGAACTCAAGATGATCCGCGCCAGCCTGCGTGCCACCGAAGCCGGGGTGCGCCTGATGGAAAGCAAACTCACCCCCGGCATCAGCGAGAACGAACTGTGGTCGCACCTGCACCAGCATGTGATCGCCACCGACGGTGATTACGTCGAGACCCGCCTGCTGTCCTCCGGCCCACGCACCAACCCGTGGTTCCAGGAGTGCAGCACCCGGCCCATCGAAGCCGGCGACCTGGTAGCGCTGGACACTGACGTGGTCGGGCGTTTCGGCTACTACGCCGACTTCTCGCGGACCTTCCTGTGCGGGGAACAAGCCGCCACCGCCAAGCAGCAGGAGCTGTACAAACTGGCCTACGAGCAAGTGCAGACCAACATGGAAATGCTCAAGGCCGGGCGCAGTTTCAAGGAGTACGCGGAACTGGCCTGGAAGATTCCCGAGCATTACAAAAACAACCGTTACTTCGCCCTGGTGCACGGGGTTGGCATGACCGGTGAATACCCCTACGTGGTGCATCGCGAAGACATTGATGCCCTGGGCTACGACGGCGTGTTCGAAGCCGGCATGACCATCTGCGTGGAAAGCTACATCGGCCACGACGACGGCGGCGAAGGGGTCAAGCTCGAAGAGCAGATCTACATCCACGAACACGGCATCGAGTTGCTCTCCGACTACCCGTTCGACCCGCGCTTGTTGAAGTACTGATCGTTCCCACGCTCTGCGTGGGAATGCATCCCGTGACGCTCTGCGTCACCGTTTCGCAGAGGGGACGCGGAACGTCCGGGGCGGCATTCCCACGCAGAGCGTGGGAACGATCGGTCGGTGGGGAGCGATATGTAACATGCGTTTATAGAACGTTCCAACGCAGAATTTGTCGTTTGTCGATCTTTGCGCAAATGACAAAACTGCGGGCATCTCTAATAAAAACAACATGAGAGCTGCCCTATGTCCTGTCCCATTGCCACCCTCCCGACTTCGTTGCGCCTTGTTCTTCTGCCGGCTTCACAGCGGTCACGGTCACGCCTTCGCGGCGCTTGCCATTGACCCTTGCGGTTCAACAAAAAAACGCATATTCGCAAGTACCGGAGAGGCTTATGAAAGAGTTGACTACCCTGGACGGCGCCGCGCCGCATCCAGCCGTAAATGATCTGTGTGCCCAAGTGCAAAGCGGCGAAATCAACCGTCGCCAATTCCTGCGCACAGCCGCGCTGCTGGGCATCACCGTCGCCAGTGCCAGCACCTTTCTCGGTTCCGCACTGCTGGGCAATGACGCCCAGGCCGCCGAGCCACGCCAGGGCGGAAGCCTGCGGTTTGCCTGCGCGATCCAGGAAATCCAGGACCCGATGCTGATCACCTGGATCGAAGCCTCGAACCTGCTGCGCAACTCGGTGGAATACCTGACCTGGGTCGACGCCGACAACATCACCCACCCTTACCTCGCCGAGAGCTGGAACCCGTCGGAAGACCTCGCCACGTGGACCTTCAACCTGCGCCAGAACGTGAAGTGGAGCAACGGCGACACCTTCAACGTCGACGACGTGCAGCACAATATCGAACGCTGGATCGCCGCCGATTCCAAGTCGGTGAACCGCACCGCGTTCCAGGACATCAAGGCCTTCGAAAAAGTCAGCGAGTTCCAGTTCCGCCTGGTGCTCAAGCGGCCGATCCTGGCGATCCCGGAGATGCTCAACGCCTTCACCTGCGCCATCGTGCACCGCAGCTTCAAGGCCGGTGACGACTGGGCGAAAAACCCGCTGGGCACCGGGCCGTTCAAGCTGGTTTCATTCGCCGTGAACAAGCAGGCGACCTTCGCCAAGCGCGCCGATTACTGGGGCAAACCAGCCAACCTTGACGAGTTGCGCTACATCGACATGGGCACCGACGTGTCCACCCACCTCGCCGCCCTGCAAGCCGGGCAAGTCGACGTGCTGTACCGCGTGACGGTGGCTGAACTGGACCTGGCCAAGCGCTTGCCCGGGGCCCAGTTGCTGACCTGCAAGTCGGCGCAAACCGTGGTGATGCGCATGGCCTGCGACCAGAAGCCGTTCACCGACCTGCGCATCCGCAAGGCGGTGGTGCTGTGCGCCGATAACGCGCAGATGCTGAAGATCGCCTATCGCGGCATGGGCACCCTCGGCGAAGACCATCATGTGGCGCCTTCCCACCCCGAATATTTCCCGCTGCCCAAGCGCAACCGCGACGTGGCGGCGGCCAAGAAGCTGCTGGCCGAAGCCGGCTTCCCCAACGGCATCGACATTGACCTGATCGTCGGCAACACCCAGGGCCGCTATGAACAGGACTGCGCGCAGATCCTGCAACAGAACTGCCTGGAAGCCGGGATCCGCATCAACCTCAAAGTGATCCCTGCTGCACAGTACTGGCCGATCTGGGACAAGGCCGCCTTCAGCCTGACCTACTGGGCCCACCGCCCGCTGGGCGTAATGTCCCTGGAACTGGCCTACCGTGGCGGTGGTGCCTGGAACGAAAGCCATTACAGCGACCCGGCGTTCGATGCCGCGCTGGACAAGGCCATGGGCATCATCGACCCGAAACAGCGCGCCGTGGCGATGGAAGATGTCGAACGCATCCTGCAGGACGCCTGCGTGATCGTGCAGCCGTTCTGGGGCGACAAGTTCACCGCCGTGAGCAAAAAGGTCCAGGGCTTCCAGGTGCACCCTTCCGACTTCTACCCGATGGACAGTGTGTGGATGAGCGCTTGATTTAGCGCACGCCCTCCTCCCTGCCCGCACACGGGCAGGCATCCCTTGAACAGTCGGAGCATGCACCCATGGCTCATTTTCTGATGCGCAAGTTATTGGCGCTGGTGGCGACCCTGCTGTCGGTGTCATTGATCGTGTTCCTGGCCCTGGAACTGAATATCGAAGACGTGGCGATCAACGTCCTCGGCCCCTACTCCGCCGCCGACCAGCGCGCCGCGTGGCTGGTGGAACATGGCTACAACCAACCCTTTGTGTGGCGCTACCTGGTGTGGCTCAAGGACTTTGTCAGCGGCGACTGGGGCACCTCGGTGTACTTTCGCGAATCAGTGATCAAGCTGCTGCTGCCGAACCTTGCGCAAACCCTGACCCTGGCCGGCCTGGCCTTGCTGGTGATGGTGCCGGTGGCGTTGACCCTCGGCGTTCTGGCCGGGATTCGCCAGGGCTCGGCGCTGGACCGCCTGGTGTCGTTCCTGTCGATCGTCACCACCTCGATTCCCGACTTCGCCAGCGCGGTGTTCGTCTCCGCGATCTTTGTGTTCTGGCTTAACTGGCTGCCCGGTGTGAGCAGCATGAGCGAAGGCTTCAGCGTCGTGCAATTGGTGCTGCCACTGATGGTGCTGTGCCTGTTCGGCATCGGTTACCTGGCGCGCATCACCCGGGCCTCGATGGTGGAAGTGATGCAGGCGCCGTACATCCGCACGGCGCGGCTCAAGGGAGCGTCGACCTCACGCATTGTGCTGCGGCATGCCCTGCGCAATGTGCTGATCGCGCCGGTCACGGTGATCATGCTGTACATCCCGTGGCTGCTGTCGAACGTGATCGTGGTGGAGGTGTTCTTCGCCTACAAGGGCTTCGGCTCGCTGCTGTACACCGCCTCGCTGAACCATGACGTGTACCTGATCGAAGCCTGCGCGATGGTCAGTGCCGTGGTGGTGGGCATCACCAAGATTTTCTCGGACCTGGCCTACACCTGGCTCAACCCGCGCATCACCCTGCGCAGCCTCGGCGGAGGTGCCCAATGAACCTGCTGCACTCGTTCAAACATCCCTTGGCATTGCTCGGCCTGCTGCTGGTGGGCGGCTGGGTGGTGATCGCGCTGTTCGCACCGTGGATCGCGCCCCATGATCCGCTGGAAAGCTTCACGCCCTTACTGACGCCAATGACCGTCGGCGACAACGGCCAGAGCTTCCTGCTGGGCACCGATATGATTGGCCGCGACATTCTCTCGCGGCTGATCTGGGGCACCCGTACCGTGCTGTTCTGGTCGATCCTCGCCACGCTCACCGCGTTTGCCGTGGGCATCGCCATGGGCCTGTGCGCCGGCTACTTCAACGGCTGGGTCGACAGCGTGCTGTCGTATGTGGCCGACACGGTGCTGTCGTTCCCGGTGCTGGTGCTGTACATCGTGATCATCATCGCCCTCGGTGCTTCGGCGCTGAATATCCTGATTGCGGTGACCTTCACCAGCGCGCCGGCGATCTTCCGGATCATGCGCGCCCTGACCATCGATATTCGCTCGCGAGACTACGTGCTCAGCGCCATCACCCAGGGCGAGGGCTCGCTGCGGATCATGCTGGTGGAAATCCTGCCCAACTGCGGCGGGCCGCTGATTGTCGATTTTTGCCTGCGCATCGGCTACACCGCGATCATGATCGGCGCCCTCGGCTTCCTGGGCCTCGGGCTGCCGCCGCCCACACCGGACTGGGGCGGCATGATCAATGACGGCCGCGCCATGGCCATCGCCTTCCCGCACCTGGTGATCTTCCCGTGCATCGCCATCTCCACCCTGATGCTGGGCCTGAGCCTGTTGGCGGACGGCCTGGATGAACACGCCCAGAAAGGCGCAAGGAGTTGAGCATGAACCACACGCAAGTACTGCGGGTGCAGAACCTGTCCATCGAATTGCCCGCCGGCGCCGACCGCAGCCACGCGGTGCAAGGCATCAGCCTGGAAGTGCGCAAGGGCGAAATCCTCTGCGTGATCGGCGAGTCCGGCTCCGGCAAGTCCGTGCTGTCGGCGGCGATCATGGGCGACTACGCCAAGGGTTTGCGGCATACCGAAGGCGTGATCGACTTCCTCGGCGATGACATTTGCACCCTCGACGAGGAGCGTTTGCGTCAGCTGCGGGGCAACCGTATTGCGATGATTTTCCAGGAGCCCATGGCGGCGCTTAACCCGGCGATTCGCATTGGCAAGCAAGTGGAAGAGATCTTCGATATTCACGCACCGCAGATGCCGGCGGCGGAGCGTCGCGAGCGCATGTTGGCGCTGCTGGAATCCACCCAACTACCGGACCCGCCACGCATCGCCAACAGCTTTGCGCACCAATTGTCTGGCGGCCAGTGCCAGCGAGTGGTGATTGCCATGGCGCTGGCGATGAACCCGGACCTGCTGATCGCCGACGAGCCCACCACGGCGCTGGACGTGACCACCCAGGCGCAAGTGCTGAAGCTGGTGCGCGAGCTGCGCGGCCGCGGGCAACACGGCATTCTGTTTATCACCCATGACTTCGGCGTGGTGGCGCAGATTGCCGACCGTATCGCGGTGATGGAAGGCGGCCGGCTGGTGGAAATCGGCGAGCGCGACCAGGTGCTGAATGCCCCGGCCCACGCCTACACCCGCAAGCTGATTGCGGCCGTGCCGGCGCTGCACCCGGAGCTGCACAAGCCGAGTGCCGACGGCGAGCTGGCATTGCGCATCGAGCACCTGACCAAGACCTACACCGTCGGCGGCAGCTCGGTGGCGGCCTTGCGCAATGTCTCGCTGCAACTGCCACGGGGCAAGACGCTGGCGATTGTCGGCGAGTCCGGTTCGGGCAAAAGCACGTTGGTGAAAGCCGCGATCCGCCTGGTGGACAGCGACAGCGGCCACGTATGGGTCGGTGACACCGACTTCCTGGCCCTGCGCGGCTCGGCGCTGGCGGCGAATCGTCGGCGCATCCAGATGATTTTCCAGGACCCGTATGGCTCGCTCAATCCTCGGCACCGGGTGGGCGACATCATCGCCCGCGCTGCGCAATTGCGCGGGTTGTCGGCCAAGGATGCGTGGGCTGAAGCCGGTGATTTGCTGGAACAGGTGGGCCTCAAGCGCGACGCCCTCAAGCGCAAGCCCCGGCAGTTCTCCGGCGGCCAGCGCCAGCGCATCGGCATCGCCCGCGCCCTGGCGATGCGCCCGGAAGTGTTGATCGCCGATGAGAGCGTGTCGGCCCTGGATGTCTCGGTGCAGAAACAGGTGCTGGAACTGCTGGCCGAACTGCAGCAGCGCCTGAACCTGAGCATCCTGTTCATCACCCACGACCTGCGGGTGGCGGCGCAGATCAGCGACTACATCGCGGTGATGCGCCAGGGCGAAGTCGTCGAGTACGGCACTGCCGAGCAAGTGCTGCTGCGCCCCCGGAACACCTACACCCAGACCTTGCTGGCCGCCGCCCCCGGCGCCTCGGAGCTGCCCGCCGCCGGCCCGCCGCTGCGGCTGATTCGCCCGCAAGCGCACTGAGTCAACCCTTTACCCCGCGTCGCAGCGTTCGTTGCGGCAAGGGGCTGCTGTTGCCAAAAAATAACTAATAACGAGAGTAAAACCATGCGACCAACCTTCCGTTACATCGCTCTGGTCCCTGTGCTTGGCGCCCTTGCGGCACCGGCCATGGCCATTCAAGTCACCGACAACCTCGACCTCGGCGGCGCCGTGCGCGCCCGTTGGGACTACGACCCGGATCGCGACATCCAGAAGTTCGGCCTCGACACCGCGTACCTCAGCGCCAAGTACAACTCCGACACCTGGATCGGCGAAGCGCAGTACCGTTTCTACGGGCGCTCCTACCCGTACCAGTACACCAAGAACTACGGCGATATCCAGTTCGCCAAGTTCGCCTGGGTGGGCTACAAGTTCAACCCCGACCAGCAGGTGCAAGTGGGCCTGAACACCGTGCCGTTTGGCTTGCAGCCGTACTTCGGCAGCACCTTCTACGAAACCCTGGGCAACGTGATCGGCCTGGAAGATGTGCAGCAGGTGGGCGCCAAGTACATCCAGCAAAGCGGCGACTGGAACATCCAGGCCGGTTACTACCTGCGCCCGGCGTGGCAAGGCAAAGGCACGAGCAAGGGCGTGACCTACTCCAGCGTGATCTCCGAGGCCGACAGCTACGTGGGCGACGGCAGCAACAACCAGGAACGCAACACCGTGGTGGTGCGGGTGGCCAAGGCCATGGACCTGGGCGGGTGGAAATCGGAAGTCGGGCTGTCCGGCCTGACCTCCACCCTGGAGAACAAGGACACCAACGACGATGGCCGGCGCAACGCGGTGGCGATCCACTACCTGGGCAAGAACGGCCCGTGGGGCGTGCAATTGCAGGCGGCACGCCAGCAGATGTCACCGCGCAACCCGGGCACCGACAGCGTGGTGACCCTGGGCGGGTATGACGGCACGTTCAACGTGGCCAGCCGCGGCAATCTGTATGTGGCGGATTTGAGCTACGACGTGGGTGGCAAGTACCTGTTTGACCAGGTCAGCGGTGTGAAGCTGTATGCCAACTACAGTGCGTTTGACAAGTCCGAGGATCAGTTCAAGACTTCACAGCGGGTGATCCTGGGCACGTCGTTTTCGGTGAGTAAACTGTGGGTGGCCACGGAGTGGTTGATCGGCAAGAACGATCCGTATATTGGTGGGAGCAGCTATACCGAGAGCTTGGGGGCTGGGGGGAGTAACCAGTGGGAGAATCAGTTGTATATGAACATTGGCTACTACTTCTAAAATAGGCGGCGTCTTCACTGACGCCTTCGCGAGCAAGCCCGCTCCCACATTTTGACCGCGGCGCCGATCAAATGTGGGAGCGGGCTTGCTCGTGAAGAGGCCGCCAAAAACACCATAAAAACAACAGGTGTGGAATCCATTTCATGCGCCAACTGCCCTCCCTCAACATGCTCCGTGTCTTCGAAGAAGTCGCCCGCCACCGCAGCTTCAGCCAAGCCGCCGTGGGCCTCAACGTCACCCAGGGTGCCGTCAGCCGCCAGATCAAACAACTGGAAGACTACCTCGGCGTCGCCCTCTTCATCCGCACCCCCCAGGGCCTGTCCCTGACCGAAGCCGGCTTCGCCCTCTCCCCGCACCTGAGCGACGCCTTCGACCATATCGAGCGCGCCCTGCACGCCGTGCGCGTGCCCAACCTGCGCCAGCGCCTGCGCATCGTCGCCCCGCCCACCTGGGCCACCCGCTGGCTGTCCGCCCACCTGCGCAGGTTTTGCGAGCGTTACCCGGACATCAACCTCAGCGTCACCCACCAGAACACCCACGCGAGCCTGGCGGAAATCGACTGCCAGGTCCGCTTCGGCCTGGAAGCGGCCACGCAGTGCAGCAGTGAACTGTTGGTGATGGAACGCCACATCGCCGTCGCCAGCCCGGAACTGTTCAGCGACGGTCAGCCACCCGACCTGCGGCGCTTTCCGCTGCTGCACATCCTGCACGACGGCAAGCGTTTGCAGGTCTGGGAGAACTGGCTGGCGGCCATGGGCCGGGAAGATATCGATGCAGGCCAGGGCCTGGAATTCAGCACCCTGGACCAGGTGATCCACACCGCCCTGGCCGGTGGTGGGTTGGCGGTGATCGACCGGCAGATGATCGAGCGTGAACTGGCGAATGGCAGCCTGCTGCCGATCACCCCGGTGGAGGTGATCGGCCCGTATGGCTATTGGCTGGATGTGGCAAGTGACAAGCAGGGTTTATCCAAGGTTCGGTTGTTTACGCAGTGGTTGAACCGGGTGAGCAATCCCTGACACCGCAGGCTCGGCCTTGCACGCCTGGCTCAACGTCAACGCCTTGGTTTCCGGCGCCCAGGCCCAGGAGATGATCGCGCCCAGCACCAGGATCGCGGCGAGGATGCCCATGGTCGGGCTCAGGCCGATCCCCGCTACGCTCACCGGCAACAGGAAGGTACTCACCGCCGAACCCAGGCGGCTGACGGCTGTGGCAAGGCCGATGCCGCTGGCCCGCACTTCGGTCGGGAAGCTCTCCGCCGGGAATACGCCCACCAGGTTGCTCACCGCCGACAGCACCAGGGTGAAGACGCCGAACGTCAGCACCATCAACCACGCCATGCTGCCCGGCAATACCGCCAGCAGGAACAGCGCCGCCGCCAGGATGATGAACGAGTTGATCAGGAAGCCGCGCCGGGAGAATTTCACGGTGCACCAGATGCCGATCAAGGCGCCGATGATCAGCAGCAGGTTGAGCATCAGCTCGGTGCCAAAACCTTCGGCCAGGCCCATCTTCTGCAGGATAGACGGCAGGAAGGTGTAGATGGCGAAGTACGGCATCACGATGCACACGAAGAACAGGCAGTTGAACGCGGTGCGCTTGCGGTATTCACGGCTGAACAGCACGCCGTAGCCGGAACGGGTTTGCCTCGACGGTTCTTCATCGAGGACCACGTGTTCGCCGAGGTGTTTCTTGACGATGGCTCGGGCCTCGGCAATCCGGCCCTGGTTGATCAGCCAGCGCGGCGATTCGGGCGTGCCGATGCGCGCGATCAGGATCAGCCCGGCAGGAATTGCCGACGATGCGAGCATCCAGCGCCAGGCATCATCGCCGAGGCTGAGCATGGCGGTGCCGACAAAGGTCGCGGCCACGTAACCAACCGTCCACACCACGCTGAAGGAGCCCAGCAGTACCCCGCGATGTTTCCTGGGTGAGAACTCGGCAAGCATCGCGTGGCCGACGCTGAAGTCGCCGCCCAGGCCGATACCGATCAACACCCGACAGAGGAACAGCCCCATGGCGGTTTCGGCGTAAAACTGCATCACCGAGGCAACGGTGATCAGGACGAAGCTGACCAGGAAGATTTTCTGCCGGCCGAGGGTGTCGGAGATCCAGCCAAAGAACAGGCTGCCCATAAACAGGCCGATCAGGGCCGAGGCGCCGATCAGGCCTTGCCAGAAGGCGTCCAGTTGCATCTGTGGGCTGAGCAAGGTGAAGGCAATGCCGATCAGGCCGAGGATGTAGCCGTCGGTGAAGTGGGCGCCGAAGGTCAGGCCGGCGATTTTAAGGTGGAAGCGACCGATGGGCAGGTCGTCGATTTTGATGGGTTGAGTGGACATGGTGTTCTCCATATTTTTGTTCTTGACGGAGTAACAGCGGGCAAGCCCATTTCCCTGTGGGAGCGGGCTTGCTCGCGAAGGCGGTGTGTCAGTCAATGCATGTGGTGGCAGGCCCACCGCTTTCGCGAGCAAGCCCGCTCCCACATTGGATCGGTGTTGTTTGGGAGAGTGGGGTCAGAGACCGCCCATCAACAGGTATTTGATCTCCAGGTAATCCTCCAGGCCGTACCTGGAACCTTCACGGCCCAGGCCCGACTCCTTGATCCCGCCAAACGGTGCGACTTCGGTGGAGATGATCCCTTCGTTGATCCCGACCATGCCCGCTTCCAGGCCTTCGGCCATACGCCATACGCGGCCGATGTCGCGGCTGTAGAAGTAGGCGGACAACCCAAACGGCGTGTCATTCGCCCGTTGCAGCACTTCGGCTTCGTCCTTGAAGCGGAAGCAGGCCGCCACCGGGCCGAAGGTTTCTTCCTGGGCAATGAGCATCTCGCCGTGGGCTTCGGTGAGGATGGTCGGTTCGAAGAACGTCCCGCCCAAGGCATGGCGACGGCCGCCGCACAGCAGCTTGGCACCTTTCTCGAGGGCGTCGCCGACGTGGGCTTCAACCTTGGCCAACGCGGCCGCATTGATCAGCGGGCCTTGTTCGGTTTCGCCGTCCAGGGCGCTGCCGACGCGCATCGCAGAGACTGCTTCGGCCAGCTTGCGGGTGAACGCATCGTACACAGCGTCCTGGATGAAGAAGCGGTTGACGCAGACGCAGGTCTGCCCGGTATTGCGAAACTTGGAAGCCATGGCGCCTTTGACGGCAGCGTCCAGGTCGGCATCGTCAAACACGATAAAGGGTGCGTTGCCGCCCAGTTCCAGGGAGACTTTTTTCAGGGTGTCGGCGGCCTGGCGCATCAGCAGCTTGCCGGTGCGGGTGGAGCCGGTGAAGGACAGCTTGCGCACAATGCTGGAGGCTTGCAGTGCGCCACCGATGGCCACGGCATCGCCGGACACGATGTTGAACACGCCCGCCGGAATCCCGGCCTGTTCTGCCAACACCGCCAGGGCAAAGGCCGACAGCGGGGTTTCTTCCGACGGTTTGAGAATCATCGTGCACCCCGCCGCCAGCGCCGGGCCAACCTTGCGGGTGACCATGGCCAGGGGGAAATTCCATGGGGTGATCGCTGCGACCACGCCGATGGCTTCCTTGGTCACGATGATGCGGGCGTCGGCCTTGTGGCTCGGGATCACGTCGCCATAGGCACGCTTGGCTTCTTCGGCAAACCATTCGAGGAAGCTCGCGGCGTAGACCACTTCGCCCATGGCTTCGGCCAGCGGCTTGCCCTGTTCCAGGCTGAGCAGGTGGGCCAGGTCCTTCTGGTTGCTCAGCATCAACTCGCTCCAGCGCTTGAGGCGCTGGCTGCGCTCCTTGGCGGTGAGCTTGCGCCAGGCCGGCAACGCGCGGTTGGCGGCGGCAATGGCTAGGTTGGTTTCTTCAGCACCGGCGCGTTGTACTTCGGCGATCTGCGCACCATTGGCCGGGTTGCGCACCGGGTAGACCGGCCCACCGCTGGACCATTGGCCATCAATGAAATTGCCTGTGCGAATCAGCGGGTTCATGCCACGGCCTCTATCAGGTTAAAACGGTCCAGGCCCGGACGGGCGCTGCGCAAGATGCGTTTGCCGGCGGTGTAGTCGTTGATCACATCGCACGGCGTGTAGTTGCGTTCCAGCTCGTGCAGTTCTTCGGCATCCAGTTGGGTGTCGAGGGCTGCAAGCGCGCTATCAAATTGTGCGGTGGTGTCGGCGCCCACCAGCATCACGTCCACACCCGGATGATTGGCCACCCAGGCCTGGGCAATCTGTGCGTTGGACACGCCACGGGCACGGGCCACACGTTGCACCGAGTGGGCGATGTCGAACGACGCCTGGTCGCTGTACATCTGCTGGGTGAAGAAGTCGGTCTGGTTGCGGGTCGACTGCACTTCGCCGGTGAGCAAGCCACGGGCCAGCGGGCTGAACACCGACACGCCCAGGCCCTGGTCGCGGCAGAACGGGATCATCTCGCGCTCTTCCTCGCGGTAGGCGCAGTTCAGTTGCAGCTGCATGTTGATCGGCTTGACCCAGCCGTTGCGCTCGCAGGCCATGAGGATTTTTGCCAGTTGCCCGGTGAGCATGGTCGACACGCCGATGTAGCGCGCCTTGCCGGAACGCACGATGTCGTTGAGGGCGCCCATGGTTTCTTCCACCGGGGTGTTCACGTCGAAGTAATGCAGCATGAACACGTCGACGTAATCCATGCCAAGGCGGCTCAGGGAGGCGTCGATGCTGTCCATGATGTGCTTGCGCGAATGGCCGCTGGCATTGATGCCGCTGCGGGTGCCGTAGCCGACCTTGGTGGTGACCACGATGTCTTCACGGCGCGCAACGCGCTTGAGGATGCGCCCGACCACTTCCTCGCCGACGCCTGCGGAATAGAAGTCCGCCAGGTCGATGAAGTTGACACCGTTGGCCAGGGCATGGGCAACGATGGGTTCGCTTTGTTTCTCGTCGAAGATCCACGGTTTCCAGTCCGGGGTGCCCATGTTCATGGTGCCCAGGCACAGGCGCGAGACTTGCAGGCCGGAGTTGCCCAAACGGATGTATTGCATGGGAATGTCCTCAGGCTTTTGGCGTGTAGAAAGGGTTGCTGATGTGGTTGACCACATCCGCCAGTTGCGCGGTGTGCGGCAAGCCTGTGAGGGCGGCGCGGATCGCAGTGCGGCAGGCGTTGTAGTTGTTGAGGTAGACCGCATCCAGGTCGTCGCAGGCCGGGTTGACCCAGTTGGCGGTGACAATCGCCCACTCGTCCTCGGCTTCCGGCGGCAGGGTGCCGTCGAGCAGGGCTTCGAGCACCGCCTTGGCGATCCCGGCCTGGGACGCGCCCCAGGTGGCATTGCCGTGCAGGTCGCTGCCGATGGCGGCCTTGTTGACGTAGAGGGTCATGGGTTTGACCGGGATGTTCGGCTGGGCAATCACCATGAACGGGCAATGGCCCTGGCTTGGCGACGCCAAACTGTTGGCAAACGCCTGGCCGGCCGGACCGTTGCGCGGGCCGATGAGGATGTTGATGTGGGCAGCATTGACGCCTGGGCCTTCGAAGCCTTCGCCGATGTACAGATCAAGTGCTTTCATTTCGCAAACGCTCTTTTTTGTTATGGGGAGCTGGTTGGCGAATTTTTAGCACTGGCCCGGGTAGCGGCCGTAACCATTAAAAGTCATGGGGCTGTGAGTTTTAGTCATGGCCCTGCGACCATCGGCCTGGTCTTGTGCGTTGACCATCGTTGTTACACCCCATATAGTGTGCCCACAAACACAGACAACCACTACATAGTGTGCAAGAACGCTGAACACCGACCACACTATGCGCAGTATTTCAATGCCTTGAAGCCTGCAAAACGCACATTTTTGAACACGCTGGGTGAATCGAAGCCCACGCCGTCAGACGGACCACGAAGGAGCAATTCAATGCTGAGTTGGGATGAAGCAGATCAACCAGACACCGGTGACGTAGTCATCCGGGGCGCCAACGCCGGCCACGCCACCGAAGCCAACATGGACCGCCTCGACGGTGCCGGCGCTGCCGCCGCCCTTGAAGCCCGCAACGTGACCGCCAGCGACTCCGCCGCGATCATCCGGGCCAAGGCCGCCCTCGACAAGCTCGACGTCGCCGAAGGCCTCGCCGAACTCGAAGGCTCCGCCGCCCGCGTCGCCGTTGACGAAAAGCGCATGATCAACTGCCGCGCCGACCTCAACCAACTCGTACCTTTCAAGTACGACTGGGCCTGGCAGAAGTACCTCGACGGCTGCGCCAACCACTGGATGCCGCAAGAGGTCAACATGACCGCCGACATCGCCCTGTGGAAAAACCCGGAAGGCCTGACCGACGACGAGCGTCGCATCGTGATGCGCAACCTCGGCTTCTTCTCCACTGCGGATTCGTTGGTCGCCAACAACCTGGTATTGGCCGTGTACCGCCTGATCACCAACCCGGAGTGCCGCCAGTACATCCTGCGCCAGGCCTTCGAAGAAGCGATCCACACCCACGCCTACCAGTACTGCATCGAATCGCTGGCCATGGATGAAGGCGAGATCTTCAACATGTACCACGAGATTCCATCGGTCGCCAAAAAGGCTGCCTGGGGCTTGAAGTACACCCGTTCGATCTCCGATCCGAAGTTCGAAACCGGCACCGTTGAGACTGATAAAGAGCTGCTGCGCAACCTGGTGGCGTACTACTGCGTACTGGAAGGTATCTTCTTCTACTGCGGCTTCACCCAGATCCTGTCCATGGGCCGTCGCAACAAAATGACCGGGGTGGCGGAACAGTTCCAGTACATCCTGCGGGATGAGTCGATGCACCTGAACTTCGGCATCGATGTGATCAACCAGATCAAAATCGAAAACCCGCACTTGTGGGATGCCGAGATGAAGGAAGAAGCGACCCAGATGATCCTGCAAGGGACTCAGCTGGAGATTGAATACGCGCGTGACACCATGCCACGCGGCGTACTCGGCATGAACGCCGCGATGATGGAGGACTACCTCAAGTTCATCGCGAATCGTCGTCTGTCGCAGATTGGGTTGAAGGAAGAGTATCCAGGGACGACTAACCCATTCCCGTGGATGAGCGAGATCATGGACTTGAAGAAAGAGAAGAACTTCTTCGAGACCCGTGTGATCGAGTACCAGACTGGCGGCGCGCTGAGCTGGGATTGATTTAAAGCGGCCCCTTCGGGGGCCGTGTTGTTTCACCTGTCGATGTTTTTTTATGCCCAATCAAACCATCAAGACCCCCTGCGTCGGCCTGTGCTCCACCGTTTACGGAGACCTGGTATGCCGGGGCTGCAAGCGCTATCACCATGAGGTGATTCAGTGGAACGGCTACAACGCCGAGGAGAAACAGGCGGTGTGGCTGCGCCTGGAACAACTGCTGGTGCAGGTGATGACCAGCAAGCTGCAGGTACTGGACCCGCAGCGCCTGCGCCAGCAACTGGAAGACCGCAAGATCCGCTTTGTGCCCCACCAGTCGCCGTATTGCTGGGCGTACCAGTTGATTGCCCGGGGCGCGCGGGTGATTTCGAAGCTGGATGCGTATGGGTTGGCGCTGTTGCCGGAGTTTCGCGAGCGCAATCTGGCAGATTTGCGGGATGCGATTGACCGGGAGTTTTTCCTGTTGTCCGAGGCGCATTACGAGCGGTATATCGCGCCGGGGTTTCTGCGGGAATCGTTTGGGGCGCCGTTGATAGCCAGTATTTAGACAACCACACAGAACCAGTGTGGGAGCGGGCTTGCTCGCGAAAGCGGTGTATCAGTTGCCGGATATATTGACTGACACACCGCATTCGCGAGCAAGCCCGCTCCCACATTTAGATCTTTGTCGCTCAGGAGGTCCAGGACGGCTCGCGATCGGTCTGCACCCCATAACGCTCTATCGCCTGCTGGCAAACCTGCCTGTCCAGACTCCCCTGCTCCACCAACGCCGTCAGCGCCGCCAGCACGATGTGATGGCGGTCCACCTCGAAGAAATCCCGCAACGCCGCCCGGGTATCGCTGCGACCAAAGCCATCCGTCCCCAGCACGGTGTAAGCCGAATCCACGTACGACCCAATCATCTGCGGCACCGCCCTTACATAGTCAGATACCGCCACCACCGGCGCGCCCTTGGGCAAACACTCCGCCAGGTGGCTGCGCCGCGCCGGCTGTTGCGGATGCAGGCGGTTCCAGCGTTCCACGTCACGGGCGTCCCGGGCCAGTTCGCTGAAGCTGGTGACACTGAACACTTCAGCGTCAACCTGCCAATCCTCCGCCAACAATTGCGCCGCTGCCTGGGCTTCGCGCACCAGCGTGCCGGAGCCGAGCAACCGGACCTTGCCGCCAGGCTGCCCGCTCAGCCGGTACATGCCTTTGATGATCGCCGCTTCGACGCCTTCCGGCAGGCTCGGCTGCGGGTAGTTTTCGTTCATCAGGGTCACGTAGTAGAACTCGTCCACATCGTGCTCCAGCATCTGGCGCATGCCATGGTCGAGGATCACCGCAAACTCGCCGGCAAACGCCGGGTCGTAGGCGCGGCAATTGGGCACGGTGGCGGCCATCAGGTGGCTGCTGCCGTCCTGGTGCTGCAAGCCTTCGCCACCCAGGGTGGTGCGCCCGGCAGTGGCGCCCAGCAGGAAACCTCGGGCACGCTGGTCGGCGGCGGCCCAGATCAGGTCCCCCACGCGCTGGAAACCGAACATCGAGTAGTAGATGTAAAACGGCAGCATCCGCAGGCCATGCACCGAATAACTGGTGGCGGCCGCGACCCAGGAACTGATGGCGCTGGCTTCGCTGATGCCTTCTTCAAGGATCTGCCCGTCGGTGGCTTCGCGGTAGCTGAGGATCGAGCCGATGTCTTCGGGCTCGTAGCGCTGGCCGACGCTGGAATAGATGCCGATCTGCTTGAACAGGTTGGCCATGCCGAAGGTGCGCGCTTCGTCGGCGACGATGGGCACGATGCGCGGGCCGAGGGCCTTGTCCTTGAGCAGATTGGTCAGCATGCGCACAAAGGCCATGGTGGTGGACATTTCCTTGCCCTCCGCCTGGGTGGCAAACGCGCCGTAGCCCGACACCGGCGGGACACTTACGGTGGGTGCCTGCTGGCCACGGCTCGGCACATACCCACCGAGGATGGCGCGGCGTTGGTGCAAGTACCGCATTTCGAGGCTGCCTTCAGCGGGCTTGTAGAAGCTCAGGGATTCGGCCTGTTCATCCGACAGCGGCAACTGGAAGCGATTGCGGAAGGCGATCAAGGCCTCGCGGTCGAGCTTCTTCTGCTGGTGGGTGGTCATCTTGCCCTGCCCGGCCTCGCCCATGCCAAAGCCCTTTTTGGTCTGGGCCAGGATCACCGTGGGTTTGCCGGCGACCCGGCGCGCCGCGTGATAGGCCGCGTGGATCTTGACCATGTCATGGCCGCCACGCTTGAGCCGGTCGATCTGCTCGTCGCTCAGGCCCTCGACCAGTTTGGACAGCGCCTCGCTCTGGCCGAAGAAATGTTCGCGGTTGTAGGCGCCGTCCTTGGCGGCGAAGGTCTGGAACTGTCCGTCCACCGTCTGCGACAAGGTGCGTACCAGCGAGCCGTCGGCGTCCTTGGCCAGCAAGGCGTCCCAATCCGAGCCCCAGACCAGCTTGATCACGTTCCAGCCGGCACCGGCGAACAACGCCTCCAGCTCGTCGATAATTCGCCCGTTGCCACGCACCGGGCCGTCGAGCCGTTGCAGGTTGCAGTTGACCACCCAGGTCAGGTTGTCCAGGCCTTCACGGGCGGCCAGGGTCAGCGCCGACATGCTTTCCGGTTCGTCCATCTCGCCGTCGCCGAATACGCCCCATACGTGGCGGTCGGTGGTGTCCTGCAAGCCGCGGTGTTGCAGGTAGCGCATGAACCGCGCCTGGAAAATCGAGCTGATGGGGCCAATGCCCATGGACCCGGTGGGAAATTGCCAAAAGTCCGGCATCAACCACGGATGGGGATAGCTGGACAAACCTCGGGCGCCCGCCTTGCCGGCACCGATTTCCTGGCGATAGTGGGCCAGGTCGGCCTCGCTCAGGCGCCCTTCAAGGAAGGCGCGAGCATAGATGCCGGGGGCGGAATGTGGCTGGTAGAACACCAGGTCGCCGCCAAAACTGTCGTTGCGGGCACGGAAAAAGTGGTTGAAGCCCACCTCGAACAAATCCGCCGCGCTGGCGTAGCTGGCGATATGCCCGCCCAGTTCGCCATAGGCCTGGTTGGCGCGCACTACCATGGCCAGGGCGTTCCAGCGCACCACTGAGGCCAAGCGTTCTTCGGTGGCCAGGTCGCCGGGAAACGGCGGTTGCTGCTCCACGGCGATGCTATTGATGTAGGGCGTGCCATGCCGGGGTTTCCAGGCGATGTGCGGCGCGCCGCCGGCATCCGCCAGCATGTCGAGGATCTCCCGTGCGCGCGCCGCGCCGGCGTTGGCCACCAGGGAGGCCAGGGCATCGCGCCATTCGGCCAGTTCTTCCTGGTCCATCGCTGTCTGACTCACTGCACTCGCGAAACCGTTCATGGGCACCTCCGGGCTTTTTTTCCAGTTTATGTCGGTGCCAAGGGATTTTTTGACTGTTGTGCGCCGCCTCTCGGGGCCTTTTGAGCATAAATCACTGCCAATCAGCAAATTCAAAGCACGTTGTGCTTCAACTCCCGAACACCCCGCAATTGTGTTTAAAATGCCGCCCGCTCAATGACCGACGTTGCCCGATGAACCCAGACGCACTCGCCACCCTGCACACCCATTTGCTGAACGCCCTGCAAACCGTCCCCGCCGAGACCCGGCGCCTGTTTCACGGGCGTGGCCGCTGCTGGCCGGGCCTGGAGCAACTGACGGTGGACTGGCTGCAAGGCGTGGTGCTGGTCTCGCTGTTCAAGGAGCCAGAAGCCACGGAGCTTGAGGCCTTGAAGCAGGTGCTGATGCAGATCGACTGGCGGTCATTCGGCGCCCATACCGTGGCGCTGCAACACCGCTACCTGCCGCAAAGCACCACCGAATGGCTGCTGGGCGAGGTGGTCGACGAACTGACCATCACCGAAGGCGGCCTGCGCTACCTGATCGACCTGGGCAAAAAGCAGAACAGTGGGCTGTTCCTCGACATGCGTTACGGCCGCAACTGGGTACGCGAACAGGCTCATGGCCTGCGGGTGCTGAACCTGTTCGCCTACACCTGTGGTTTCTCCGTGGCGGCCATCGAAGGCGGCGCCGAGCATGTGGTGAACCTGGACATGGCCCGAGGCGCCCTGAGCCGTGGTCGTGACAATCACCGCCTGAACGGCCACGACCTGAGCAAGGTGACGTTCCTCGGCCACGACCTGTTCAAGTCGTGGGCCAAGGTCACCAACAGCGGCCCGTACGACCTGGTGATCATCGACCCGCCCTCGTTCCAGAAAGGCAGTTTCCTTTTGACCAAGGACTACCAGCGGGTGCTGCGTCGCCTGCCGGATTTGCTCACGGCCCAGGGTACGGTGCTGGCGTGCATGAACGACCCGGCGTTCGGCGAAGACTTCCTGATCGACGGCGTAACCCGCGAAGCGCCTGGCCTGCGCTTTGACCAGCGGCTGGAAAACCCGCCGGAATTCCCCGATATCGACCCGCAAAGCGGGTTAAAGGCGCTGGTGTTTCGTCAAGGCTGATGCCGAAACGTCCTGCGCTTGCTACGCTTAACCTACGCCGGGTGGTGAACCTTATCCCACCCTTCCCGGTCGATACCTGCACACTCTGGCCAGATTCGACGGTGCTACCCCGTCGGCTGCCCTGTTTCACCTTTTGGAGAACGCCCCTGTGATATCGACCCTGCATGTAGCCCGTCTCAAGGCCTGGGGCGCCCATGGTTTTACCGCCACCGGCGTGGTGCTGGCCTTCCTGGCCACCCTGGCACTGCTCGACAACCAGCCCAAGGCTTGCCTGCTGTGGCTGGGCCTGGCCTTGATCGTCGATGGGGTCGACGGCTCTCTCGCGCGACGGGTGAATGTGCAAACAGTGCTGCCAAGCTTCGATGGCTCGGTATTGGACCTGGTGATTGATTACCTGACGTACGTGTTTATTCCGGCGCTGTTTATCTATCGCTATATCGCCCTGCCGGACTTCACCCCGTTGTTTACGGTGTCGGTGATTCTGGTGTCGTCGCTGTTCTGCTTCTGCAACGTCAACATGAAGAGCAAGGACAACTACTTCGTCGGCTTCCCCGCCGCATGGAACGTGGTGGCGCTGTGCGTCTATATCATCCAGCCGGAAGCCTGGGTCACCTTGCTCACCGTGATCGGCCTGGCGTTGCTGACCGTGACGCCGATGAAGTTCCTGCACCCGTTCCGGGTCAAGCGCTTCATGCCGATCAATATTGCCGTGACCACCATCTGGTTGCTGTGCAGCCTGCTGCTGGTGATCGACTTCCCCTACACCAATCGCCTGACCCTGGGCCTGTGGTTGCTGATGTCGGCGTACTTCCTGGGGATCTGCATCTGGCGGACCGCACTGGAGTGGGTCGAAACACATAAATAGCCAAGCGGGCACGGTTAAAATGTGGGAGCGGGCTTGCTCGCGAATGCGCAGTGTCAGTCACCGGATAGAGTGGCTGATCCACCGCATTCGCGAGCAAGCCCGCTCCCACATTGGGAATGCATCCCGTGACGCTCTGCGTCACCCTTGCGGCAGCAGGACGCGGAGCGTCCAAGGCGGCATTCCCACGCAGAGCGTGGGAACGATCATAGTCGCAGGCCCCCACGCTAATCGGTAAGATACCGGCCTTTCGCGCAGCCCTTGCTGCGCCCTGCCGACTAAGTCTTGCCCATGCCTTTCGAACTCAGCGTTGACCTCACCACCTTGGCGATCCTCGCCGTGGTTGCCTTTATCGCCGGTTTCATCGACGCCATCGCCGGCGGTGGCGGCCTGCTCACCACGCCCGCCCTGCTGACCGCCGGCATGCCGCCCCACCTGGTGCTGGGCACCAACAAGCTCAGTTCCACCTTCGGCTCGGCCACTGCCAGCTTTACCTTCTACCGGCGCAAGCTGTTTCATCCGCGCCAGTGGGCGCACGCCATCGTCGGCACCCTGGTCGGTGCACTCACCGGCGCGGTCGTGGCCCATTACCTGCCGGCAGAAACCCTGAACAAGATGCTCCCGGTGATTGTGTTCGGCTGCGGTTTGTATTTGCTGTTCGGCGGCACGCCCAAGGCGGCGCTGGACAACGACGCACCGATCAAGAAGAAATGGCAGTCCACCCAGGGCTTTGGCCTGGGTTTCTACGACGGCGTCGCCGGCCCGGGCACCGGGGCGTTCTGGACCGTGAGTACCATGCTGTTGCACCCCATCGACCTGGTAAAGGCCAGCGGCGTGGCGCGCAGCATGAACTTCGTCAGCAACGCGGCGGCGCTGACGGTGTTCATTTTCAATGGCTCGGTAGACTGGATTGTCGGCCTGTGCATGGGCGTGTCGGTGATGTGCGGCGCGTTTTTTGGCGCACGCAGCGCCATCAGCGGCGGCGCCAAGTTCATTCGCCCGGTGTTCATCACCGTGGTGCTCGGCCTGACGGTGCGCCTAGCCTGGCAGCACTGGTTCAGCGTGACCTAGGCGACGGGCCAGGTAGAGGTCGATCAGGTAGCGCGCAATCGAGCGCGACGCCGGCAACGGCGGCAGTTCATGGATGTTGAACCACTGCGCGTCTTCGATCTCGTCAGCCTGGGGCACAATGTCGCCGCCGGCGTACTCGGCGTGAAAGCCCAGCATCATCGAGTGCGGGAACGGCCAGCACTGGCTGCCCATGTACTGGATGTTCTTGACCTCCACCTGCACTTCTTCACGCACCTCGCGAATCAGGCAGTCCTCGGCCGACTCGCCCGGCTCGGCAAACCCCGCCAGGGTGCTGTAGACCCCCGTGACAAAGCGCGGCGAACGGGCCAGCAGGATCTCGTCGCCACGGGTCACCAACACGATCATGCTCGGCGAGATCCGCGGGTAGCTGCGCAGGTCACAGGCCTGGCAGAACATCGCCCGCTCCCGTGGCACCTGCACCATCGCCTGGCCGCAACTGCCGCAAAAACGATGCTCCCGGGCCCAGGTGCCGATTTGCGCGGCGTAGCCCAGGACTTTGTACAGCGTGTGATCGCCCTGCAGCATGAATGCCCGCAGGCCCTGCCAGCCGCAGCCCGGCACATCGGCGGGGCTGTTGAGTTCCAGCAGGTACACCGGCTCGCCGTCCAGGTGGCCGATGCCATGCTCGGCGAATACCGAGAGGTCCTGGCGCTTGAGCCATTCCCGGGGAAACAGCGGGCCGTTCTGGTCGTGTAAAAAGCCTTCACGGCTGCGGGCCACGGCCCAGCCGCCCGGGGCGTCGTTGTCCAGCAGCGTTGTGGTAATCCAGCCTGGGGTCATGTTCAGTCAATCCACGAAGTCGGGTTTCTGCTTGCTCATATGGGCCGCGATGGCCACGCGCAGGTCGTTGGATTGCAACATAGCTGAGTTCCAGGTGGCAACGTATTCCAAACCGTCATTGATCGTGTGGTCACGCATGTAGCTGATCATCGCCTTGGTGCCGGTGACCGCGATCGGTGATTTGGCGGTGATTTCCCGGGCGATTTCCAGCACGCCGGCCAGCAGGCTCTGGTGATCGCTGTACACCCGATTCACCAGGCCGATGCTGCGGGCCTCTTCGGCGCCGAACTGGCGGCCGGTGTAGGCCAGCTCGCGCAGCATGCCGTCGCCGACGATGCGCGGCAGGCGTTGCAGGGTGCCGACGTCGGCGGCCATGCCGATGTCGATTTCCTTGATGGAGAATTGCGCATCTTCGGCGGCGTAGCGCATGTCACAGGCGCTGATCAGGTCGATGGCGCCGCCGATGCAGTAGCCATGGATCGCCGCGAGTACCGGCTTGCGGCAGTTGTCGACGGCGTTGAAGGAAGCTTGCAGTTCGAGGATCTTGCGCCGCAGCAGGCGCGCGTTGCGGCCTACGTCCTTGCCGAAGTCATTGGCCACCGAGGCCAGCATCATCAGGTCGATGCCGGAGGAGAAATGCTTGCCGGCGCCGCTGATGACTACGGCACGCACCGCGTCGGTGTCTTCGACCCATTGGAAGATGTCGATGATCTCGGTCCAGAACGCCGCGTTCATCGCGTTGATCTTTTCCGGGCGATTGAGCTGCACATGGGCGACGTTGCCGCTGAGTTCGACGACAAAGGCTTGGTATTCGGACATGGCAGTGATCCTTGACTGGCGGCTGGAATAGGGGCCGAACTATAACAAGGCACCGCGTGAGGTGGTAAGGCTGTGCAAACGCCAAATTCGGGACTGAAGAACAATGAAGATCAAATGTGGGAGCTGGCTTGCCTGCGATGGCGGTGTATCAGTTAGCAAAGATGCAAGCTGACCCACCGCCATCGCAGGCAAGCCAGCTCCCACAATGGTTTTGTGGTGTTCTTTAACTCGGCAGCCAGAGCCGGAAGCGTGCACCACCCAATGGCGAAGCCTGGGCCGTCAATGTTCCGCCCTGCGCCTCCAGCGCCCGCCGGCTGATGGCCAATCCCAGGCCAAAACCGCCAGTGGCTCGATCCCGGCTGCGATCCAGCCGGTAGAACGGCTCGAAAATCCGCTCCCGCTGGTCAACCGGAATGCCAATACCGTCATCATCCACGCAAATCTCGCACCCCCTGGGACACACCTTCACCCCCACCTGAATTCGCCGCTCGCAATACCGCATGGCGTTGCGCAGCAGGTTTTGCAGGGCCCGGGCGGTCAGGCGCGGGTCCAGGGTGAAGCGTTCCACGGCGCAGTCCAGCACCACGTCCATCACGATATCGGGGTTTTCCAGTTCGTCGTCGACGCTGCCCAGGATGCTGTCGATGAACTCATCCAGCACCACTTCCACCCGCTCGGGTGTTTGCGCCGGGTTTTGCAAACGGCTGTAGGAGAGCAGCTCCAGCACCAGCTCATCCAGCTCGCGAATGTGCGCCACCAACCCTTGCAGCCGCTCACGGCTGGCCGCCGGGAGGTCGTCGGACAGCGCCAGGGCCAGGCCGAAGTCCAGGCGCGTCAGCGGCGTACGCAGTTCATGGGAGACGGCATTGAGCAAGTCGCGTTGCTGGTTGAGCAGCTGTTCGATGTCGTTGGCCATGGTGTCGAACACCGCCGCCAGGCTGCCGATGTTGGAGCTGGGCGGGATTTTTGTGCGGGCCGCAAGGTTGCCCTGGCCGAGTTGCGCGGCGGTGCTTTTCAGGCGCTCCAGGTCGCGCCAGTGGGGCCGCAGCCAGAACAGCAGGCATGCCAGCAGCGCCGCGCCGATCAGCACGTTCATGCTCCAGTACAGCAGGTTCATGTCCAGCGGGTCCGGCGGTACCGAGACCTTGACCACCAACTGGTCGTCCAGGGCCGAGCTGACGTCGTCCGCCCAGCCCCACTCGCCCAGGCGAATCACCATCTGGTCTTTTTCCAGCAGGCGCTGTTCTTCAGGGGTGTAGCTGGCGTCCTGGATACGCAGCAGTTGCACCTTCAGCGGCGCGAAATCCGCCGACAGGCGCACGGTGACATTGGCCCACTGCTCCATCGGCACCCGTCGGTACTCCTTGACGATCAGGCTCTGCATGCCTCGGGACTGCTCGATGTTGTAGTTCATGTAACGGTGTTCAAACAGCTGGATCACCGCCCGGGGCACCAGGTAGATCGCGGCGGCGAAGGTGACGATGGTGATCAGGTACAGCCGAATCAGGACGCGAAACATGGCTCAGCATTCCCACTCGGAACGGCTGAACAGGTAGCCCTTGCCCCACACGGTCTTGATCTTGCGCGCCTCGCCCGCGTGGTCGTCGAACTTGCGCCGCAGCTTGGAAATCGCCACGTCCACCGAACGGTCGGTGCCATTGAACTCGATGCCGCGCAGGCGTTGCAGGATCTGGTCGCGGCTGAGCACTTCGCCGGCGTGCCGGGCCAGCACCACCAGCAGGTTGTATTCACCGCTGGACAGCTCAACCGGCTGGTCGCGCCAGGTCACGGTGCGTTCCGACAGGTCGATGCACAGGTTGCCCATCAGGATCTGGTCGTTGGCCACCTGGGGTTCGGTGAGGCTGCTGCGGCGCAGCAAGGTTCGCACCCGCGCCAGCAATACCCGCGGCTCGCAGGGTTTGGTGACGTAGTCGTCGGCGCCCATTTCCAGGCCCAACACCTGGTCATGGCTGTCGTCGCGGGCGGTGAGCATCAGGATCGGCAGCGTGGCCGAGTCGGCCCGCAGCAACCGGCAGACCTGCAAGCCGTCGAGGCCCGGCAGCATCAGGTCGAGGATCACCAGGTCCGGCGGGTTGAGCCGCGCACGCTCACGCACGTGGTCACCCCGGCTGAGCACGCTGACGTGATAGCCGTTGCGTTCCAGGTAACTGGCGATCAATTCGGAGAGCGCGGCGTCGTCTTCCACCAGAAGAATGTTGGGCATGGTATTTCCAAATAATACAATTTCTGAGTAGTACGCAAATCCAATGTGGGAGCGGGCTTGCTCGCGAAAGCGGTGTTTCAGTTAACGCACACGGCGACTGACACACCGCCTTCGCGAGCAAGCCCGCTCCCACATTTGATCTTCGGTATCAGGAAGATCGTGTAAGGTTCGGCGGTTATGAAGGATATACGCCCGCGTGCATCTGTGGGTCGCACCTTACATTTCTTCACACACCACCTACAGAGCTTCACAGCACTGTGGCGGGGGCGCCCGTAGGATGCGCCAGTCAATATTGGGATATGAGCATGTCGAAGAATCTGTTTGCGCCGTTTTGCCTGTTGGCCCTGACACTGGCGTTGAGCGCGTGTGGCAAGTCGGCGGACGACGCCGCCGAGGCGCCGCTGGCCAAGGTGCGGATCGAAACCCTGGAAGCCAAGCCCCTGTCCATCACCAGCGAGTTGAGCGGACGGATTGCCGCGCCACGCATCGCCGAAGTGCGCGCCCGGGTGGCCGGCGTGGTGTTGCAACGGGTGTTCAAGGAAGGCCATGACGTCAAACAGGGCGATGTGCTGTTCCGGATTGACCCGGCGCCGTTCAAGGCCGACCTCGACAGCGCCCAGGCCAGCCTGCGCAAGGCCGAGGCCAATGCATTCCAGGCGCGCCTGCAAGAGCAGCGCTACAGCCAACTGGTGGAAGGCAACGCCATCAGCGGCCAGGAATACGACAACGCCCGCGCCGCCGCCCGGCAAACCGCCGCCGATGTGGCCGCCAACCAGGCCGCCGTGCAGCGCGCCAAATTGAACCTGGGTTATGCCACCGTGACTGCGCCGATTTCCGGTCGGATTGGCCGTGCGCTGGTGACCGAAGGTGCGCTGGTGGGCCAGAACGAAGCCACACCGATGGCGCTGATCCAGCAACTGGACCCGATCCACGCCGACCTGACCCAATCCACCCGCGAGCTGAACGACCTGCGCCGGGCCTTTCGCGCCGGGCACTTGAAGCAAGTCGGCCAGGACCAGGCCAAGGCCACGCTGATCCAGGATGACGGCAGCCTGTACCCGCTGCCGGGCAAGTTGCTGTTCGCCGAGATCAGCGTCGACCCGGGCACCGGGCAGATCATCTTGCGCAGCGAGTTCCCCAACCCGGATCTCGACCTGCTGCCCGGCAGCTTTATCCGCGTGCGCCTGGAGCAAGCCGTCGACCAGCAAGGCATCAGCGTGCCGCAACGGGCGATCACCCGCGACAGCGCCGGGATCCCGATGGTGTTACTGCTGGACGCCGAGCAAACCGTGAGCCAGCAGCCGGTAGAACTGGGTTCGGTGGTCAATGACCGCTGGGTGGTGACCCGCGGCCTGAAGGCCGGTGACCGTATCGTCGTCGAAGGCCTGCAACACGCCCGCCCTGGCGAGAAAGTCCAGGTCGACGACAGCCCCGCGCCCATCGCCCAGGCATCCGGCCAATAAGGATCGTTAAACATGCCGCAGTTCTTTATTGACCGCCCGATCTTCGCCTGGGTGGTCGCCCTGTTTATCCTGCTGGCCGGCGCCCTCGCCATCCCGCAGTTGCCGGTGGCGCAGTACCCCAACGTCGCGCCGCCGAAAGTCGAGATCTATGCGGTGTACCCGGGTGCCTCCGCGCAAACCCTGGACGAAAGCGTGGTCAGCCTGATCGAGCAAGAGCTTAACGGCGCCGATCACCTGCTGTATTTCGAATCCCAGAGCAGCCTCGGTTCGGCCACCATCACCGCCACCTTTCAGCCGGGCACCGACCCGGAGATGGCCCAGGTTGACGTGCAAAACCGTCTCAAGGCGGTGGAGCCGCGCCTGCCCCAAGCCGTGACGCAGCAAGGCTTGCAGGTGGAGAAAGTCTCCGCCGGCTTCCTGCTGCTGGTGACCCTGACCTCCAGTGACGGCAAGCTCGATGACGTGGCGCTCAGCGATTACCTGGCGCGCAACGTGATGAACGAACTCAAGCGCCTGGACGGTGTGGGCAAGGCCCAGCTGTACGGCGCCGAACGCGCAATGCGCATCTGGATCGACCCGCAGAAGCTGATCGGCTTCAACCTGACCCCGGCCGACGTCAACGCGGCGATTGCGGCGCAGAACGCCCAAGTGTCGGCCGGCAGCATCGGCGATTTGCCAGGCACCAAGACCCAGGAGATCACCGCGTCGATCCTGGTGAAAGGCCAACTGTCGACCCCGGCCGAATTTGCCGACATCGTGCTCAAGGCCAACCCGGACGGTTCCACCGTGCGCGTCGGTGACGTGGCGCGGGTGGAAATCGGCAGCCAGGAATACCAGTTCTCCACCCGCCTGAACGGCAAGCCGTCCACCGCCGTCAGCGTGCAGCTGTCACCGGGCGCCAACGCCTTGAGCACCGCAACCCTGGTGCGGGCGAAGATGGACGAACTGGCGCGCTACTTCCCGGCCAACGTCGAATACAAAATTCCGTACGACACCTCGCCGTTCGTGAAGGTCTCGATCACCAAGGTGGTGTACACCCTGGGCGAAGCGATGTTGCTGGTGTTTGCGGTAATGTTCCTGTTCCTGCAGAACATCCGCTACACGCTGATCCCGACGCTGGTGGTGCCGATCGCCTTGATGGGTACCTTTGCGACGATGCTGTTGCTGGGCTTCTCGATCAACGTGCTGACCATGTTCGGCATGGTGCTGGCCATCGGCATTTTGGTGGACGATGCGATTGTGGTGGTGGAGAACGTCGAGCGGATCATGGTTACCGAGGGCCTGTCGCCCAAGGAGGCCACGCGCAAGGCCATGGGCCAGATTACCGGGGCGATTGTCGGTATCACCCTGGTGCTGGTGGCGGTGTTCCTGCCGATGGCGTTCATGCCGGGTTCGGTGGGCGTGATCTATCAGCAGTTCTCGTTGTCGATGGCCACCTCGATCCTGTTTTCGGCATTCCTCGCCCTGACCTTGACCCCAGCCCTGTGCGCGACCTTGCTCAAGCCGATTGCCAAGGGCGAGCACCATGAGAAAGGCGGGTTCTTCGGCTGGTTCAACCGGCGCTTCGAGCAGTTCACCGACCGCTATGAAGGCTGGGTGGCCTACGCCCTCAAGCGCAGCGGGCGTTACCTGTTGATCTATCTGGTGCTGGTGGTGGGGCTTGGGGTGCTGTTCGCCCGCCTGCCCTCGTCCTTCCTGCCGGTGGAAGACCAGGGCTACACCATCACCGATATCCAGCTGCCGCCGGGTGCCAGCAAAAACCGCACGGTGCAGGTCGCCGAGCAGATCGAGGCACACAACGCCGGCGAGCCGGGCGTGGGCGATACCACGATGATCATGGGTTTCAGCTTCTCCGGTTCGGGGCAGAACGCCGCGCTGGCGTTTACCACGCTCAAGGACTGGTCGGAGCGCAGCAGCAAGGATTCCGCCGCAGCCATTGCGGACCGGGCCAACGCGGCTTTCAGTGAGCTGAAGGACGCGATTGCCTATGCAATCCTGCCACCGCCGGTGGATGGCCTTGGCACCTCCAGTGGTTTCGAGTTCCGCCTGCAGGACCGTGGTGGCGTCGGCCATGCCGCGTTGATGGAGGCCCGCACCGAACTGCTGGCCGCTGCCGAGAAAAGCCCGATCCTGGCCAACGTGCGTGAAAGCGCCCTGGCCGAAGCTCCGCAAGTACAGCTTGAGGTGGACCGCAAGCAAGCCAATGCCCTGGGCATTTCCTTTGCCGATATCGGCAATGTGCTGTCCTCGGCCATCGGTTCGGCCTATATCAACGACTTCCCCAACCAGGGCCGCATGCAGCGGGTGGTGGTGCAGGCCGAAGGTGATCAGCGCAGCCAGGTGGCCGACCTGATGAAGATCCACGTGCGCAACAATGCCGGGAAGATGGTGCCGCTGTCGGCCTTCGTCGAGGCGCGCTGGATTCAGGGCCCCGCCCAGTTGACCCGCTACAACGGCTACCCGGCCATCGCGATTTCCGGTGAATCGGCACCGGGCCACAGTACCGGCGAGGCGATGGAGGAAATCCAGCGCCTGGTCAGCCAACTCCCCGCCGGCCTGGGCCAGGAATGGACTGGCCTGTCGTTACAGGAACGCTTGTCCGGCTCCCAGGCACCGCTGCTGCTCGGTTTGTCGCTGCTGATCGTGTTCCTGTGCCTGGCGGCGCTGTATGAGAGCTGGTCGATTCCGACCTCGGTGCTGCTGGTGGTGCCCCTCGGCGTGCTCGGCGCGGTATTGGCCGTAAGCTTGCGCGGGATGCCCAACGATGTGTTCTTCAAGGTCGGCCTGATTACCATCATTGGGCTGTCGGCGAAGAACGCGATCCTGATCATCGAATTTGCCAAGGACCTGTATGACCAGGGTGAAGACCTGATCGACGCCACGTTGAAAGCCGCACGCCTGCGCCTGCGGCCGATCATCATGACCTCCCTGGCGTTCATCCTCGGCGTGGTGCCGTTGGCGATTGCCACGGGCGCCAGCTCGGCCAGCCAGCAGGCCATCGGTACCGGGGTGATCGGCGGCATGATTACCGCGACGCTGGCGGTGGTGTTTGTGCCGGTGTTCTTCGTCGTGGTCATGAAGCTGGTGCGCAAGCGCCACACGTAATAAATGCGCTATGGTGCTTACACATCCCTGATTTGTGAGCGCCATGCCCTTCCTCGCACGCACCCACCCTCGCCTGTCCTCCGCCGCCGTCCTGGGCCTGGCGGTGGGGCTCCTGGCTCCCGCCGACACGATCATCAGCAAAATCCTCATCGGCTGGAACGCCGGGGTCTGGACCTACCTGGTGCTGATGCTGTGGCTCACCAGCCATTCCCGGGCCGACGACGTGAAACGCATCGCCGAGATCGAGGACGAGAACGCCGGCCTGGTGTTGTTCATGGTGTGCATCGCGGCGATTGCCAGCCTGGCGACCATCACCCTGAACCTGGTGGGCACCAAGGACCTGAGCGATAGCCAGCGCCTGTTGCATTACGGCTTCACCGGCCTGACGGTGGTTGGCTCATGGCTGCTGATCGGGGTGATTTTCAGCGTGCACTATGCGCGCCTGTATTACACCTGGGACGGCCCCGAGCCGGCACTGCGCTTTGCCGAGGATTTACGCACGCCCAATTACTGGGACTTCCTGTACTTCTCGTTCACCATCGGCGTGGCGGTGCAAACGGCGGATGTCGGGGTTGCCACGCGTACCATGCGCAAGGTGGTGCTGGGGCAATCGTTGATCGGGTTTCTGTTCAACACGGCGATCCTGGGGTTCTCGATCAACATCGCCGCCGGATTGTTTGGATGAAGCTGCACAAACCTTCTAGACGCTAAGCCCCTGCAGGAGCGAGCTTGTTCGCTCTTGCAGTGTTCCACCCCATAGGTATTTTATGGCCGCCCACAACTGGATCGACCTGGCTCAGGACGCCGACACCGGCATCGAGACCCTGCGCGCGCATTTCGAGGGCCACGCCTACGACCCGCACTGGCACGACAGCTACCTGGTGGGCGTCACGGAGCAAGGTGTGCAGCAGTTCAACTGCCGGCGCACCCGCCATAACAGCGTGCCCGGCCAGGTGTTCCTGGTGGAGCCCGGCGAGCTGCACGACGGCGACGCGCCCACGGCGGACGGTTTTACCTACCACATGCTTTACCTCGACCCGCAGTGGTTGGCGCGGGAAGTCAGCGCAGTGTTCGAAGAAGCGCCGCTCGACAGCCAGCTGGGGTTTGCCAGCACCCTGGCCAGCGACCCGCGCCTGGCCCTGGCCACCAGCCGGGCCTTCCAGACCTTGCACGGAGGTGAGCTGCGCATCGTGCGGCAACAGGCGATGGACCAACTGCTCGAACGCCTCACTGCGCAACTGCACTGGCGCACCCGCTACCATGAAGACCCTCGCCTGCCACGGGTGGCGCACAAGGCCCGGGAATACCTGCATGCGCACCTGCAGCAAGATGTGGGCATGGATGAACTGGCGCTGGCCTGCGGCGTCGATCGCTTTCGCCTTACCCGCGCCTTCAAGAGCGCCTTCGGCCTGCCACCCCATGCCTACCTGGTGCAACTGCGCCTGGCCCGCGCCCGGCATTGGCTGGCCAACGGCAAGCAACCCGCCGACGTAGCGATTGCCCTGGGCTTTGCCGACCAGAGTCACCTGGGGCGCTGGTTCGTGAGGGCGTATGGCCTGACGCCGGCGGCGTATCGCAAGCGGTGTTCAAGCGTTTTTCAGCGCTAGCTGCGCCACCACCACTCGTCGGCACTGTCAATTCTCACAGGTTCGCCACGCCCCCCGATAGGTGTTTGATCTTCTTGTCAGCAGTCGGCCACTCAGGGCCGCGCCTCATTCAAGGAAGCCTGTCCATGCCCAATTTTCCCATAGCCCCGGATAATGCGCCGCTGGGCGACAACAACCCGCCCGGCAACGCCCTCGTGCTGCATAACCCATCGTCAGGCCTGGCGTCGCGCCGCGTCGAAGACCTCGACCCACCCAAGTCGGCCTATCCGTCGGTCCCGCTGGATGCCACGCTGTATCCTGAAAGAGGGGTCTACGGCCTGGGAATCCGCCACGTGCGCCCCTTTGCCCAGTGGACCTTCGAACGCTGGTTCAACTTCAATTACGACTTCTACGCCCTCTACCTCAACGACCTGGTCAATGCAGTCGCCGCCGATATTGCGCTTGAAGACCGGGACCGTTACGACTTGTTCGTCCCCGAAGAATTCATCCCCGAAGGCGACGTCCAGATATACGGCCGCGTAGTGCGGGCCGGCAGCGGCCAGGAGAGTACGTCGCCGCTGCAAACCATCCTGATCAAGACCACCCGCCCCGGTGGCCGCGATAACGACCCCGGCAGCAAATGGCACCCGGGCCTGGTGATGACGGTGGAAGGCCTGCCTGAGGGCTCCACCGTTAATATAGATAATGCCAACAGCGGGGTCTGGTGCCTGATCCAGCGCTATGAAAACCTGCGCCAGAATGACCAGATCGAGCTGTCGTGGGATGGGGTTTTAGTCACGCATATCGTCAGCCCGGCCGAAGTCGCGGGTTCAGGGCCGATTCGCGTCTTTGTCTCCAGGGACATCATTTTGCAGGGGGGGCATTTCGGCAAGCTGACCCTGCGGTTTCGGGTCTCGGACGTGGTGCAAAACTTCTCCGGGGATAAATACCAGTATTCCAAACCCTACTTCCTGGACAGCGAGCTGGATCCAAACCTGCTTTCTGCACCGATCTTCCTGGTGGATGGCGAAGAGGCGACCCAGATCGACTTCGATACCCAGAGCGAGGCAGCCTTCGAAGTGCTGGTGACGGTGCCTCGGCAAACCCCGGCGCCCCTGCCGCGGCACCAATTGGCGGTGACGTTGTTCGGTACCCTGGGCGACGGTTCGACCCAGGTGTTCCCCTTGGCCCCGGTGGTGGACAGAAACCTCAGCGTTGAATTTGTCACCGTCGACCGGGAGATTATCGAACAACTGGTGGGCGGGTCCTTCCGGGTCTCGTTCCAGTGGCTGAAAAACGACGGCCGCGTGGAGCAATCCGGCAGTACCTCCGTCAGCGTGGTGGGCACGCCGGTGGCGATGCCGGCAGTGACGGTCGCACCGATCGAGGTGGGGCTGATCGAGCCCGATCAGGACATCACCGTGCAGATCCCCTTCTACGAACCCCACAACCCGGACTGGCTGGAAACCCTGGTGATCGAACATATCCGTCCTGGCGGCGGCGGCGAAGACTACGTGGAAGAACAACTGGCGGGCGCCCAGGGCGGCACGCGCTACGTCAGCAAAGAGCACCTGAAACAGTTTGAAGGCGTGGGCGACATCGCATTTTATTACCTGGTCAACGATGGCGCCGGCCACGTCCTGGACGGCAACGCATTGACCACTCGCAAGTCCCGCGAGCTGTTCGCCCACGTGGGTGAACGCATCGGCAACATGCCGACTGCACACCTGGAAGGCGCCCTGGGCAACAACATCGACCCCAGCCATGTGACCACGCCCACCTTGCTGCTGACCCTGCCCCTGACCTTGCCCGCCCCGCACGGGCAGACCGAAGAAGGTGACCTGATCCACTGGAACGCCATCGGCTCCGGCCTTGACGGCTCGGCCAGTGGCGTTGTGCGCATCAACGGCGGCACGGCAGGCAAGCCCCTGGTTTTCCCGGTGAGCCGGGCGATCCTCGACAACAACAATAATGGCAGCCTGCGCATTACCTATAGCCTCGAACGCAGCGGCCCGCCACGCCTGGTATTGCGCTCCGAGGTGCTCAACCTGACCGTGGGCCGCGGCGTGCAACTGGAGCGTCCGGTTATCGACGGCGCCACCCTGTTCCCCGACGCACTCAACCCCCTGGCCGCATTGAGCGGCGCCAAGGTCATCGTGAGATACCGGCCGATGCAGGCCACCGACCAGATCAAGGTCGACTGGTTGAGCCGCGACGGGCTGGGCAGTGCCACCGAGTACACCCTGGGCAACCCGTCCACCAACGAAGTATTCGTGACCATCCCGGCCCGCACCATCGCCAGGGGTATTCGCCCCGGTGGTAACCAGATCAGCGTGCAATACCACTTCAACCGTGGCGCCTTTCCGTACCCTTCGGACACTGTCGACCTGCACCTGCTTCCCCTCACCGGGCTGCCCACACCGACGATCGACGGCATTGGCGACAGCACCCTGCTCGACCTGTCGAAACTCAATGACCAGGCCCGCGCCCGTGTATCCGTCTGGCCGTTTATCGATGCCGGGCAGTTTATGTGGATGAGTTGGGAGGGCACGTTTGCCGACGGCAGCCCGTACCGCGAGGACACTTACACCGCCAACCTGGTCACCGAAAACGGTGCCGCCAACGGTATCTCGCCACCCGCGCCAGTGGACAAACTGCAGCGATTGATGGATGGCTCGCACCTGACCATCCGCTTCTGGGTCAGCCTGGCAGAAAGCCCCGACAAGAACACCGCCGTGCTGTTTGGCGTGCGTGAACACCGTGTGCAAACCCTGCCCGCCGTGCTGCCGCACCCACGGTTCAACGACCAGCCCGGGGCAACGCTGACCATTCAGCCGCTGGACCACGTAGACAACGCCAGTGTCACGGTGGCGTATGGCGGCATGAATCCAAGCCATTCCATCCAGTTGCAATGGATTTTCCCGGATGGCGGTGTTGCGGATATTGACGCCAAGAACGGCCTGGACGGCGGTCGTGTGGATTTCGTCATTACCAATGAAGTGCTGGCAGACAGCGTCGGCAAAACCATTGAGTTGCGCTATGTCGCCACCATCAATGGCAGCCCGGTGCCTTCAGAAACGCAGGTATTGACAGTGGCCAGGATCCCGGCGGGAAGACCGCCACAACCGCGAATCAATAACATGAACAGCGGCACAACCCTGGACCTCCAGGCGCTCACCGGGGATGCACACGCCTCAGTAGCCAAATGGGAATTGAGCAAGCAAGGTCAACGTGTATGGATCACGCTGGAGGCGGCAGGTGTAGAACCTTTGTCGGTGCTGAGGGCACACGCCATTACTGCTGCTCAAGCGGCCAACGGCATCACCAACCAAGCTGTCTCCCGCAGCTGGCTGGCAAGCCTGGGGAAAAACACTACGTTCACGGTGACCTGCAAAGTGACGTATGACGGCAGTGACGATGAGTCAAAAGCCATCCCGCTCCTGCAAAGTACCTATACCGTGACATGGCTAGCGGAGGTCAAATTTATTCCTACCCTCCTCCACTCATCAAACGGGGTCGTCGTCAGCCCTGACGGGCGCCGCGTTTATGTCGCTGTTGGCGCGGGTGGTAGAACTGCGATTTACGTAATCGACACAGCAACGGACGCCATTATTCACTCGGCTTCGTATGACATTCAGTCCAGTGGGCACCTTGCAATTCACCCGGACGGATCAAGACTCTACCTGGACCTGGTCCGCACCAGCATAGCGGTAATCAGTACAACCTCCTTCGCCAGAGTTGCGACCTATGCCACCGTAAATGAAATTATAGTGGACTTGGCGATCAATACTGCAGGCACTCGGCTATATGTTACTGCGAGGAGCGGTGCTTATACTTACGACGCCGCCACCGGCAATCGGATAGCTCAAATAGCGGGTCAGTCTCGCTTCATCGCCCGCTCACCTAATAATACGCGTGCCTATCTTACGACCTATGGCGGCGGTTTCAACGCGGTTGATACGACTGTTATCAATACTGCAAACAATAGTGTTGTAACTGTCATTCAGGGAGTGATTGGGCCCATGGCTTTAAGTACCAACACCCCTCGCCTCTATTTGGCGAGAGCTGATGGCTTGGCGATAATAAACACCAACACCAACAGTTTGGTGACCGTGATTGGGGTGGGATGGGGAAGGTCGGTTGCAGTCAACCCGGTACTTCCTCATGTCTATACGGCAGGGTACAGGGTCTTCAACATATTTGACACAAATACGGACAGGCTTATAGCGACTGTACCCGTGGACATTGGGTTTGGATCTGGCAATATTGCAGTACTTCCAAACGGTTCAAAAGCTTATTTCACCGACAGTGACTCGCAAGGACTCTATGTCATGCGTTATTGATTAACTAACCGAGGTATAACCGGGACAGGTCCATCTAAACCATGGACTTGTCCCTTTTTTTGTCCCCTATAGCTCTCCCGCCACTATCCCCTGCCCGTGTCCGCACGCCCCTGCTCAAACCTTCCAGACACGCCACCACGCCCCTGCAACCATCGACTCCATCGCCCCACCTACGGAGTCGCCCCACCATGTTCCCTACCCTGTTGCCCTTCCTGTTATTCGCTTTTGTAGCCTCCATCACTCCTGGCCCCACCAATATCCTGGTGCTGAGTAACAGCGCACGGTATGGCTTCAAAGCCGCACTGCCTATCGTGCTGGGGGCATGCGCGGGGGCGGCGGGGATTGTGCTGCTGGTAGGCTGCGGCGTTGGCCAGTCGCTGGCGCACTGGCCCCGGGTGCAGGCAGCGATGCAATGGCTGGGGGTCGCCTGGCTCAGCTACCTTTCCTGGCAGATCTTCAGCGCCCCCGCCGAGTCAATCGACCCGGCTGCCGTGCAAAAACCCCTGGGCCTGGCCGGCGCCGCCAGCCTGCAACTGGTCAACCCCAAGACCTGGATGATGGCCCTGGCGGTGGTGAGCGTGTTTGCCGGCAATGGCGATGAACGCCAGAGCCATGTGCTGTACCTGTCGCTGGCGTTCTTTGTGATCGCCTTGCCGTGCCTCGGCGCGTGGGCATTGCTGGGGGTTGGAAGCAGCCGGGTGTTTCGCTCGCCCAAGGCGATGCAACGGTTCAACCGCTGCATGGCGGTGTTGTTGCTGGTCTCAAGCTGGCTGAGCGTCTGGGTGTAGACACAACCGTTCGTCGGCACTGTCAGTTTTCACAGCTATCCGCTATCGGGGCTGCGGGTGTTTGATTTCCCTTGCCTATATGCACAGCCAGCGCTGTGCGTGACTTCCAGCAAGGAGTGGTCAGCATGCCCAACCAACCGATCGACCCCGATGACAATGCCTCGGTCATTGAAGCCCCAGGTGTACCTGTTTCCGACAGCCCCCTGACCCTCCTTGAGCCCGCGCCCCTGCCGGTGATCACGGCTGAAGACCTGGCCCCGCCCTATTCGGCGTTCCCGCCGGTCTCGCTTGACCAGTATCCCGATGAACCTTACGCCTATGGCCTGGGCATTCGGCATGTTCAGCCCTATGCGTATTTCGTCCTGGAAAAATGGCACACCTGGGCCATCTTCGACGCCTTTGAGTTGTACCTCAATAACGATCTTCTGGCGTCTGGTGTCGTCGAGTTGGACCAGGATCGTTATGGCATGTACGTCATCGCCGAACGCATGCCTGAAGGTGAAGTGCAAGTGCGCGCGCGGGTACTGCGCGCAGGCAGTGGCCAGGAAAGCACCTCGCCGCCGCAAAGCATATTGATCAAGACCACCCGTCCCGGCGGGATAGAGAACAATGGTGACGACAAATGGCACAGTAAACTGAGCCTGAGTGTCGACGGCTTGCCCGAAAGCAGCACGATCAATATGGAGACGATCAGTCGCGGGTTATACGCCGTGATTGCGCCCTATCCGAACGTGCGCAAGAACGACACCATTGAGTTCTATTGGGACGGAGTTGAGATCAGGCACCTGGTCACGGCCGCCGAGGCCGCCGGTATCCAGCCGATCAGGGTATTTATCAGCCAGGAAAATATTCTCAAGGGCGGCCTCAACGGCGCACTCACCCTGCGCTTCAGGGTGTTCGATGTGGTTCAGAATTACTCAGGGGAAAAATACCAGTACTCCAAGCCGTATGGACTGGTCGCCGAACTGGACCCCAGCTTGATGAGCGCGCCGTTTTTCCTGGTGGATGACGCGGAAAGCCGGCAAATCGATTACGACACGCAAAGTAATTCACTGTTCGAAATCCTGTTGCAGACCCCACGGGTGACACCGGCCCCGCTGCCCCCAAACCAGGTCACGATTACCCTGACGGCCACGCTGGCGGACGGCACGATCGAAGAACTGGTGCTTGATCCTGTCGAAGTCAGGAACGGTCGGGAAGAGATCTTCCCGGTGGACCGCGATTTGATCGAGCGCGTCATCGGCGGCTCGTTCAGGGCTTCATTCGTCTGGCACACCGCCACCGGTGGCCACCTCGGGCAGTCTGGCAGTGTCACCGTGACGGTGGTGGGTACACCGACCTCGATGCCGGCAGTGACCGTGACCCCGAGCGAGTTGGGCCTGATCAACCCGGACGATGATGCGTTTATCAGCATCCCGTCCTACCAGCCACACGCCTACGATTCGATGGAAACCCTGGTCATCGAGCAGATCGTTCCAGGGGGCGGTGGAATGCGCTATTCCGACCCGCAACTGGCCGGGGACCAGGGTGGCACGCGCCGGGTTCCAAGCGAAATACTGCAACAGTTCAAGGGGCTCGGTGATGTCGCGGTGTATTACCTGGTCGATGACGGCGCAGACAGCCAGTTGCATGCCTACGGTGCGCTGATTGAACGCAAATCCCGGGTGCTGACAGTACGCATCGACGAACGCCTCGAAACCATGCCTGCTCCCACCCTGCAGGGGGCGATTGACGACAACGTTGACCCGGTTGACGTAGTGGGCGACAGCGTGCTGCTGACGCTACCCTATACGGCAACCAGGAGCCGCGACCATATCCAATGGAACATTGTGGGCACGGGTACAGGCGGTTCCGCCAGCGGTTCGGTGACGATCAACGGTGCGACACAGGGCCAGCCACTGGTACTGCCGGTGAGCCGTGCGGTGCTGGATAACAACTTCGATGGCCAACTGCGCATCACCTACAGCCTGGAACGCGAAACCCCGCTGCCGAAACTCACCTTGCGCTCGTTTACAACCCTCCTGACCGTGGGCCGTGGCGTGGAACTGGATGCGCCTGAAGTCGTGGAAGCCGAGCAGTACCCTGACCGGCTTGACCCGCTGGCGGCTCAATCGGGTGCAACGGTGCTGGTGAAATACCGGCGCATGCGCGAGAGCGAATCGTTTTCAGTGAAATGGGTGACGGCCGATCTGCTGGGCAGCACCGTCGAAACGGGTTGGGGCAACCCCGACACCAATGAAGTGGGTGTACCGATAGAGGCTCGTACCATTGCCAAGGGCATTCGCAACGAGCGTAACCGCATCAGTGTGCAATACAGTTTTACCCGCAGCGGGTTTCTCCATGAGTCGGATACTCTGAACCTGGACCTGCTGCCGTTGAGTGGCTTACCCACACCAACCATCGACGGGGTCGGCAACAGCGTGATCCTGCCGACGAACGAGCTTGTTGCTCAAGCCCGCATCCGTGTGGCGGCCTGGCCTTTGGCCTTTGAAGAGCAGTTCATGTGGCTGCAATACACGGGTACCAACACCGACGGCAGTGCGTTCAACCTGGACACTTTTATCGCCGCCCCTGTTGGAGAAAGCGCCACCCTGGGTGTCTCGCAACCCATACCGTTGGCGGAGCTGCAAGGTCTCAGGAACGAGTCGCACCTGACCATTCGCTTCTGGGTCAGCCTGGCCGAAAGCACTGATAAAAACACCGCAGTATTGTTTGGTGTACGCGAGCATATTATCCAGTCGATCCCCGCCACATTGCCGCGCCCGGCCTTTGCCAATCTGCAGGGCGCCACCTTGACCATCGACCCACAGGACTGGCAGAACAACGCCTATGTGGCGGTGGCCTATAACGAAATGACCGCGGCCCACCGCATCGCCCTCGAGTGGATTTACCCGAACGGCACCATGGCGACCATCCCGGCGCAGAACGGTAACACCAATAAGCGCGTCGACTTTCAGATCAGCCGGGACATCCTCGCCAATAGCGCGGGCAAATTGATCGAGCTCCGTTATATGGCGACGATAGGGACGAATATTGTCCCGTCAGAGCCCCAGAAGCTGAGCGTTAACCGCGTTCCGTCGTCGGCCCTGCCTCGGCCGTCTATTAATGGGATTGCCAATGGCGGCGTTCTGAACCTGAACAATTTCAGCGGTAATGCCACGCTCAGCGTTGCACCATGGCCGTTGGCTGTTGCAGGGCAGAAGGTTTGGGTACAACTCTCCAGGTCCGGTAGCGCGCCTTTGAACGTGCTGACAAACTACAGCCTGCAGGCGGGAGAAGTATCTACCGGCTTGGTGAATAAGCCTGTGCTGCGCTCATGGCTGGATGGGCTACCCAACAACAGCACCATTACCGTAACCTGCAAAGTGGCTTTTGATGGCAGTAGTGTTGAGTCAGCCGCCATTACCTTCCCCATTGCAAGTTACAGCATTATCTCTTCACTGAGGATCGATCAAAGCCAGCTTAATTTGAATGGTATTAAGGTGATCACTAACTGGCCAGCAACCGGGCTGGACTGGCCAGGCAATACAGCAACCCGCACAGCAAGCGGCGGCGTGAGTAACTATAGCTACGCTTCCAGCAACCCTAATGTTGCTTTTGTGGACGCCAACACAGGCAAAGTAACCGGCCTCCGTAACGGTCAAGCGACTATTACTGTGAGAGATAGGAACAACGTCTCGCGAGCGTACGCAGTGGTTGTTTCCAATATTTTTCAACTACGCATTAACGAAACACAGCAATCTCCACAAGCTCAAATAAATTGGATGAGATCAATTGGAGGCAGCATAGTTTCCAGTTGGACGCTACTGCAAACACGCTACACCCCTCCGGCTCGCTCAATTCCGTACGGATTGTGTTATTTCGATGCTAGCGGCAGGTGGTATTACTTTGTTCAGGCGTCAAACAGCGGAACACCAATTTACTCCATTAACGGACTGCCGAATTGGCCGGCATGGTGCATCACTCCGTTTTAGCAAATAACCGGGACAGCTTTATTCAACTCCCAAAAACCCACCCACAAAAAAAGGAAGCCTCGGCTTCCTTTTTTCTTTACCCCTGTTTCCTAGAAATCGTAACGCACTCCCACATTAACCCCCCACGGCTGATCCACCTTCTTGCCCTGGGCATGTTCAATATCAGCGTGCAGCTTGACGTTCTTCGACACCGACATCGCCACGCCCGCTGCCACTTCAATACGCGAACCGAACACATCGTTGTTGAAGCGCTGGTCGTTCACCTTGACCTTGTTGCTGTGGTTGAACTCATGGGCCAACGCTGTACGCAGGTAGGGCTGCAGCACCCCGCCGCTCTCCAGCTGGATATTCTTGCCGCCTGTCACGCCGAGCTTGCCCACCACGGAGGCGGTGCGATCACCCTTGGCCTGCAGGCCATTGTCCAGCTCGTAACTTTGCGCCTGGATAATCGCTGTGCTCAGTTGCGAGTACGGTTCTACAAAGTAACCATCGTCGAGCTTGATATGCCGGCCGACTTCCGCCGATGCGCTCACGGCATTCTGCGTGTAGTTGCCCTTGGCACGCTTGCCGTCGCTCATGGTCACGTTGACCTCGTTGTGCAAGCGGTTGAGCTTGACCACGCCGTCGAAGTACAGCCCGCTCTCGTCGTCGATCCAGGTGGCATACCCCCCCAGGTAGTAGCTGTTGACCTTGCCGCTGCCGGAAGTGTTGGCGCTGATGTCGGACGTGCTGTGACCCGCCATGACACCGGCCATCCACTGGCCATCTCCGCCCGACAATGGCGCATCGGCACCCAGGCTCAGGCCACGCTGGTTTTGCGTGTAGCCACCACCGTCCTTGTTCCCGGCTACCTCGTATTTGTTGCCGTAGCCACGCATCCAGAACCCGTTGCTCTGGCCGTCGCTGAAACGCAGTTCACCCATGCGGGTACGCAGCAGGGACATCTCGCCGTACAGCACGGTGGGGGCCGTGTTGAACAACGCCATTACGGTTTTGGTGCTGTTGCTGGTGCCACGACGGTAAGGATCGAGGTACCAGTCGGTGTCTTCCTTCTTCAGCCCGTAGGAATAGGCGCCCACATCCACGGTGTCGCCGTCCAGCGAGAAGTGCGCATCGCCACCTTCGGTGTGCACCACACGAATCGGCAAGGCACTCGCCAACTCGGAGCCGGTCGCCGCCAACAGCAGGCTGTGGTTGCCCGTGGCAACCCCGTTGACGTTGAGCAAGTCAGTCTGGCCGGTGCTGAAGTCGGTGTGCATCACATAGCTGCCGTCACCCGACAGGCTGTTGACGTCCAACTGGAAGAACTCATCGGCGCCGCCAAAGTGCACGGTGCCGCCGCCCATGATCAGGTCGCCGACTGAACTGTCATCCACCAGCATCCAGTGGGACGCTGAATTGACGCTCAACTCGGCGACGTTCTGCAGTTTGCCGGTGAGCCAGGAGCCATTGTTGAGCTGCAACCTGGCGGTGCTGCCGTCTTCGGCCACGACATCGCCGACCAGGAAGCTGCGGTCGACGTTCATGTTGGCGGTGGCGCCGTTCATGACTTCCAGCAGCACACCGTTTGCGCCGGTCAGCGTGGAGCCATTGAGTACATGAATATCAGCAAGGGTGGATTCCCCGGGCCGGAACGAGCCGACCTGAATCGCCGAACCGGTCTTGCCCTCGACGCTCGAGCGGTCGAGGATCAGGCTGCTGGCCAAAGTCGGGTCGTTATCCACGCCCATCTTCACGCCAATGTCTCCACCAACGATGCTGGTATTGAACGCACGGGCCTGGCCATTGAACAGTTCGATACCCACGCCATCATCTGCGGTCGCCTCGACACGCGAATCGGTCAGGTCCAGCACACTGTGGGCACTGGCCGAGGCACCGCGGGTGCTGCCGGTGATGTGACTGTTGACGACCGTGACGCTGGAACCATTGGTGGCGCCCAGGGAACGGGCCGCTGCCAGCCCGGTTCCGTTGTTGTGGGTAATGTTGCTGTTGGTGATCAGCACGTTGCTGCCCGTGACATGAACCCCGGCCCTTGCCGAATCCCGCGCAACGACGTCCGAACCATCGATGCGGATGTCGGAGTTGATTGCGGCAATGTCCCGGGTGCTGCTGCCGGCATTGACAATCAGGGTTGCGGAATTGGCAGTGATTTGCAGGGTGGGCACTCCCAGAACCGTCAGGCGGGAACCTGCACGCAATTCAAAAGTGTCAGGGCGCGGGCCAGGCCCCGCCATTTCATCCGGGCCGGTCACGACACGCGCTTCGGACAGCTGCGCCATGAGCATCAGCAGCGTGACGGCCTTGGCCTTGAAGGCAAGGCTTAAGGGAGTTGGTTTGAAATTGAATGGAGCTGACATCTTTACGGACCTCTGGGTTGGCGTTCCTTTACGGAAAAAAACTGGCCGGTTCCGAAAAGCGTGTGGACCCTGCCAATCAAGCGGCGCCCAAGGTACCCAGAGCTGTTCCCAACATCTGTAGGACTAATCCCAAGGTGCTGTGCTGAAAGTGAATGCAGTTTGTAGTCGACCCAAGGGCAAAAATGCCAAAGAGGAGCAAGGCTCCTCTTTGGCATTAGGGCTCAAACAAGTATCAAGGAAGCGGGACGGCAGTACCGTCGCAGAAAAAGCCATTCGTTCCACCTATCCGAACCCCGCGAACAAGAGGATGCGCTTCATCGGAAGGTAATGGTCCTTCAGGCAGGTTGATGGTGTACCAGATCCGCGCGGAGCCGGCCAGCCTTGCACCCGAGTGGGGCTGGATGGGTTTGTAGATGGTCTCATAGGGCCCCAGGAGCAACTCGAACCCAGAATTGATCATGGCTTGCGTGAGCGGTATGGAGTCCACACGACCCACTGCTGCCGGGACCGCTACCATTCCTGCATTGTCGCTGTAGCCCTGCCAGTGCAGCGTAACCACCATCCTCAGTTCAAAGTGCTCCGAAGACGGGATAAACACCACAACGTTTCCGGGAGGATTTTCAGGCCTGAACGTAGTGCAGTTGATCGCCCCTGCGTCCGACAGATGTCGTACCACCGGCGGGGCAAGCTCTTTAAAGTTGGCATTCACCGTCACCGTGGTGTCAGGGGAAAACTGGCGGTTGGTGCTGGCCCCTTGGGCAATGGTGTAGAACACCGTCTTGCGGCCATTGCCATGACGCTCAATGAAGCTCCACGGGATTGAGAGCGGAATCACCTGACCAGCCGAGGCGCCGGTCACCGGTTGGGTAGCAACGAGTTCGCCCGAATAGTAAAGGCGGATCGTAAAGTCGCTGGCATCCGGTGTGGGTGCGGTACTCCATAACGTTACCCGAGCAATTGCAGGCCGGTTGGCGTGGTCGCGCTCCAGCTCGTCGTCGGGGCCCTCGGTACCGGTTGCGTCCACCCCCTTCACGACTACGGGCAGCAGGTCATCGTTGATCGGGTCCGGGCCAATGGGAGTGGGGCCGACAACAAACAGGTCCAGGTTGACGGTGGTGGTCGGTGTCGCCGGGTTGTTGACAGACCGCCGCCGCACCACATAGGAAACGGTCAACGGCAATAGCCCTCGAGTGGCGCCATACAGGATTTCCAGCACCCTGTACGGAACGTAAACCTCCGCCGGGAAACGGCTGTTGCCCAGTGGCTGGGCCTCCAAGTTAACGGTGGTGATGCTTGTCCTCAATGTGACGAGGAATTCATCTCCATCGACGCCGCGCAGAAAGTTCGTATATTCAGGAATACGCACGATCATGCCGCCGTCCAGCGCAACGTCCGCCCGATCAATCAATACATCGCCGGGGGGTGAGGTTCGGCCAACCAGGGGGGCCAGCAGGTTCTCGGGCGCTGGAAACAGGCCCACGTCCATCTCGTAGGCAGTCGAAAGCCGCGCCCAATTCCCTGCCGCGTCGAACAACTCATACCGCAAATTGCGCAGGCCATCCGGATTGGCGTCAACCACGGATAATGGCAATGGAAAGCTCAGGTCCGCAGGCAGATTCCAGCGTGGCGAAGGATCGGGCGGGTTGGGTGCATAGGGCGTATCGGAGCCATTATAGTAAAGATACGCCCAATCGCCGTCTGCCCGACCATGCGCCACATAATCCGGGATCGTAAACACTGCAGACTCATTGGGCTTGCTTTCAAAGTAGTCGCGGTCGGCAGGTGTCGGCAGGTCGGCAGGCGGAATCGGCGCCGGCGGTGCATCGGGGGAAATGGCATACGGTGGTGTCAGGTCAACGACAACGGTCTGCGGATCTGATTCGGAATAGTTGTCAACGCCACGTACGTTAATTCCGTACTTGATTTGGTACCGCCCCGCGGGCCGCCGACCTTGAGCAATGTTCACCGGTGTCTCAGGCCCTGGGGCAACAACGGTGAAATTATAAATGGGCGTGCCCCACTCGGTGTCATCGAAATTTTTCCACCAAACAGTGACAATATCGTCAAGCGTCGGATGGGTATCGGCGTCAGGCCATAGTGGAATAGAGAAATTCAAATTCTCACGCAGGTTGTACTCCCGTGAAAGCAATCCAGGGTACCCAGGCACCTCACCTTCAAGACGACCATCAGGCAAGTAGTCAGCCGTATTGGCACTTCGATTCTTTGCATAGTTACGGATAAAGTCGAGCGTGTCCTTTTTCATTACGTGTCTCCAGATATTAAGACGAATTACATCTCACCCACACTTCCCTACCATTGACGTAGCCGTTCGCGTCGCGAGACAAAGCGCTTGCACGCCTATCACACGCCGACTATTCCCTGCACAACAACAAATACACCCAGTCCTTTAATCTTTGACCAACGTTGCCTTTCCATCACTAGTGCAACTAATGACATCCCCGGGTTTACAAAACCCACCCGTTGGAAAGGTCAGGTCGACACGGATATGTCCGCTCCCCTTGACGTCTGGCCGGGAGTCACCCACCTTGCCCAGGTTGCGCCACACTTCGAAACTGGCGACAGCTGAACCGTATTCGCGCATAGGCTCCAAGGTCCGGTCGAACGGTTCCACCACAACTTTAATACCGTTATCAATATGGGGTTGCAGCACCTGGATGGTTTCTTCGTATTCAGTGCCAGCAATAGGATCAACCCAGTTATTACGCGCATAGCCTTGCCAGTGAAAACGCACCTCGTCGTTAAGTTGCAGGCCGATATTGCCCGGAATCAACCAATGCACGCCATATAAAGGCGAAGGCGAAGAACAACAGGTCACATACTCGCTAGTCAGGGTGTGCTGAACTTGCGGAGGAGTAAAATCAATCAGCGCCGTCACATCGACATTCACAAAAGTTGGTGGCGACTGTTGTTCGTTGACCCCATTACTGGTGAGGTAATGGACCGGCAGACGTGGATTGACCGTCCCCTCGATCAGATTCCAGGGAATATCGGTAAACCACACCAACTGCCCTCCTACCTCCCCCAACTGCACGGGATGGCTGGCCACCGGGCCAACACCGTTCCAGAACAGACTGAGCAATTGACCCGCAACCGGATCTGCAAACAAAGGAACATATGCCTGGGCAGCCAGCCCACGATCCAGATGATTGAGCTGATTGGGAGTCTTGGAGCCGCGCCCTATCACCGTGACGCTGGCCAGGGTCGGGTTAAGCAATGCGGGCGCATTGGGATGGTCCTGGCCGGCAATCGTCAGGTCGACATTGAACCGTTCCGATAAGGAACGAAATGGAGGCAGGGCTCCGCGAATGATTTCGTAGCGCACCACCGCCGCTTCGGGAACCGGTACAGGCGCAGGCCCCCTGAGGGTCAGCCATGGAATTTCCACATCACAAGGGAAGCCCAGTACCGGCTGCGGGACTGTCGGACGGGCATTCCAATAGGCGATTACCTGGTCCCCCGGCGCCCAATCGTCGTAGGCGGGGTCAATGCGCATGAACACGCCACGACGTGCATCATCGCGCTTGATCAGGCCGTCGTCGTATGCCGGTGGCCGAATTTGCGGACGCGGCAAGTTGCTCGGCAACGGCGTCAGTGCCAGCTGAAACAGCAGTCCGGCACTCTGGCTGCTGAAATTGCCTGCCTCGTCAAAAATGCGGTAGAAAATATAGGCGTCACCGTTGTTCAACCTGCGAAAAATATCGGGGTCCACGTAAGCAACCAGCGGGTCTGAGGCTAACGCGATCACGTACTCGGCGTCCGCCGCGCTTAGCGGCGGGTTATCCCGGTTGGACAGGTAGAATTCAATCCGGTCCCTGTCCGAGCGCACGGTGTAGAACGGAATATTGAACGCCATCGGCACGTTATCGAGCAGGTATTGCTCATCGACGTTCGGGGTCGGGGCAACTACAAAATCCACAGTATCCAGAGGGTTCAGTAACTCAGGCGAATCCAGATCGATGGTGAGTGTTCTCCTGGGATTCAGCACACTGACGCCGCCAAAGGAGTCCTGAACCGTGTAGTAGAGTTGCGCGGTGCCGGAGCCCTCGTCAGTCAATCGTGACAGGGGCACCTCCAGTGAGATCACCGCTGGCAAAGGGGGTGGCGGGCCAAACACCTGCCGCGAATCAACCACCTCATCGACACCCGCCCACACCCAGCGGAGGCGCACGATGTGCGGCTCATCCAGCAGCGGCTCGGGTCGCGGGTTCCACATCGGAATGTTGACCTGCAGCGGGCCCTGCAGGCGCGAGCGCGGGATCACGCCCCGGGGGTCACCACTGTCGACGCCGGGTATGTCCATCGGGTCCAGCAACACAGTGCCCCCGTCGTCCGCGCCCAAGGGTTTGATCAGGTAAGTGGATTCAGAGACGTCAGACATGGGTTTAATCCTCAACACGGTGGACAGTGGCCTGCCGGCAGGCGGCGTGTGTATACCAAGTGGCGTTGAGAGAATTAAGCGCCCGATTCCTTCGTCCGGATACTGTCAGAATTAACAGGTAGACCCCTCCATTCGTCGCTTTTGCTCGGCCTTGCTGCCAGGGCGGTTACTGAGCAGCGCTTGACGAAATTTCCTACTTGGTGTTTCCTGAAACCGGTTTCAGCAATTGGTTTCGCCTTGGAACCCAGATAAATCCAATAAGAAAGGCCCGCCGCCGTGACTACTTTTTCCGCCGCCCAACGCAGCCGCGTGACCATGCTGGACGTCGCCGAGCGCGCCGGTGTGTCCAAGGCCAGCGTGTCGCGCTTTATCGGCGACGACCGTGCCCTGCTCTCCGATGCCATCGCCCTGCGCATCGAGCAGGCCATCGATGAGCTGGGCTATCGCCCCAACCAGATGGCCCGCGGCCTGAAACGCGGGCGCACCCGCCTGATCGGCATGCTGGTAGCCGATATCCGCAACCCCTATTCGATTGCCGTGATGCATGGCGTGGAAACCGCCTGCCGCCAGCACGGCTACAGCCTGGTGGTGTGCAACACCGACCGCGATGACGAGCAGGAGCGCCAGCACCTGGCGGCCCTGCGTGCCTACAATATCGAAGGGCTGATCGTGAATACCCTCGGCCATCACCTGGACCAATTGCTGGAACTGCAACGGGAAATGCCCCTGGTGCTGGTGGACCGCAAGGTCGAACCGCTGCACAGCGACCTGGTAGGGCTGGACAACCCGGTGGCGGTGCGCATGGCCGTGGAGCATCTGGAACAGCAAGGCTATCGCGACCTGCTGTTGGTGACTGAAGCCACCGACGGCACCAGCTCGCGGCTTGAGCGCCTGGACAGTTTCAAGGCGGAGATGACCAACCGTCCGACGTTGACCGGCGCCGTACTGGAGTTGGATGGCGAACTGGAACAGCGTCTGCAAAAGTTTCTAGGCAAATCCGGCCCCAAGGCGTTGTTCTGCGCCAACGGAATCGCGGCACTGGCGTGTACCCGCGCGTTGAAAAATCTAGGCTGCGACCTGTTTGATGACGTGGGCCTGATCGCCCTGGATGACCTCGACTGGTACCCGCTGGTGGGCAACGGCATCACCGCCCTCGCCCAGCCCACCGAGGCCATTGGCGCCAGTGCGTTTGACTGTTTACTCAAGCGCTTGCGCGGCGATAGCCAGCCCCCACGCACCCTGGACTTCTTGCCACAACTGATTATCCGGGGCTCGACCCAATCCCTTGTGGGAGCTGGCTTGCCTGCGATAACGGTTTCTCCGGCGAAGCAGTAGGCGGCTGACCGCCGCCATCGCAGGCAAGCCAGCTCCCACACGTTTATTTTGCGAATAAAAATGAAACCGGTTTCAGAGGTCCACAACAATGCATAAATACCCCGTCTCCATCAGCCTTTCCAGTTACGGCGCCGACCTGGTCCGCCAGCAAGGCCAGTTGAGTTTCGTCGAGGTGCTGGCTGCCGCCGGCGCGCAACGCATCGAATGGCGCGAAGAGCTGCTGACCACCGAACAACCCCATGAGCTGGCGCAAGCTGCAGCCGATCAAGGCCTGGAGTGCGTGTTCTCATCGCCCCTGGAACTCTGGGTGGCCGGTCGCTCGCAGCCCAATGCCGAACTGGCCGTCACCCTCGACCGCGCCCAGGCATTCGGCGCCCGCTGGCTGAAAGTCTCCCTGGGCTATTTCACCGACACCAACGACCTCGACAGTTTGAGCGCCCTGCTCAACCGGCATCCGGTCAAGCTGCTGGTGGAAAACGACCAGACCCTGCACGGCGGGCGCATCGAGCCCATGCAGCGCTTTTTCAACGAAGTCGAGCGGTTGGCGGTGCCGGTGAAAATGACCTTCGATATCGGTAACTGGCAATGGCAGGACCAGTCAGCGACCACCGCTGCACGCCTGCTGGGCCGCCACGTGGATTACCTGCACTGCAAGGCCGTGGCCCGCCGCGCCGACGGCAAGCTGGTGGCCCTGCCGCCGGGCGCCGCCGACCTGCATCTGTGGGAACAACTGCTCAAGCACATGACTCAAGGTATTACCCGGGCCGTGGAGTTTCCGCTGCAAGGCAATGACCTGGTGCAGGTCACCGCCCAGCAGGTCGCCGCCCTCGCCGTCCTCGGCCAGCCCCGCGTGGAGAACGCACATGTCTGAGATCGATATCCTGTCGTTTGGTGAAACCATGGCGATGTTTGTCGCCGAACAGACCGGCGACCTGGCCCAGGTTGCCCAGTTTCACAAGCGCATTGCCGGCGCCGACAGCAACGTCGCCATCGGCCTGTCACGCCTGGGCTTCAACGTCGCATGGCTGAGCCGCGTGGGTGCCGATTCCCTCGGGCGCTTCGTGGTGGACACCTTGCAGAACGAAGGCCTGGACTGCACCCATGTGGCGGTGGACCCGCTGCACTCCACGGGTTTTCAACTCAAGTCCCGCGAGGACGCCGGCGATGATCCGCAGGTGGAGTACTTCCGCCGTGGCTCGGCCGCCAGCCATCTGTCGGTCGAGGCGATCAAGCCTGAGCTGTTGCAAGCCCGGCACCTGCACGCCACCGGCATTCCGCCGGCGCTGTCGGATGCCACCCGCGACCTGTCGCGCCAGTTGATGACGCAAATGCGCGAGGCCGGGCGCAGCGTGTCCTTCGACCCGAACTTGCGCCCGTCCCTGTGGGCGAACGAGCAACGCATGATCAGCGAAATCAACGCCCTCGCCTGCCTGGCGGACTGGGTGTTGCCGGGCTTGGGCGAAGGCCGCTTGCTCACCGGTTTTGAAGACCCGGCCGACATCGCCGCGTTTTACCTGGACCAGGGCGTGGAAGCCGTGGCCATCAAGCTCGGGCCCCACGGCGCGTATTACCGCACCCAGCTGGACCAGGGGTTTGTCGCCGCCGTGCCAGTGGCCAAGGTGGTCGACACGGTCGGCGCCGGCGATGGATTTGCCGTGGGCATGATCAGCGCGCTCCTGGAAAACCTGAGCTTCAGCGAAGCCGTGCAGCGCGGCAACTGGATCGGCAGCCGCGCGGTGCAGAGCCGTGGCGACATGGAAGGCTTGCCGTTCAGGACCGATCTGCCCCACACCCAGAAAGCCGGTTAATCAGCATCACCGAGTTACCTGTTGCCACAACTACAACAAGCTCAGGAGCAACCTTATGGAACCGTTGAAACTCGCCACCCGCCGTTGGTGGTACATCATGCCCATCGTGTTTATCACCTACAGCCTGGCGTACCTGGACCGCGCCAACTACGGCTTTGCCGCCGCCTCCGGGATGGCCGAAGACCTGATGATCACCCCGGGCATGTCGTCATTGCTCGGCGCGCTGTTCTTCCTTGGCTACTTTTTCTTCCAGGTGCCCGGTGCGATCTACGCGCAGAAACGCAGCGTGAAGAAGCTGATTTTCGTCAGCCTGATCCTGTGGGGCGGCCTGGCCACCCTGACCGGCATGGTGTCCAACGCCTACATGCTGATCGTGATCCGCTTCATGCTCGGGGTGGTCGAAGCCGCCGTGATGCCGGCGATGCTGGTGTACCTGTGCCACTGGTTCACCCGCGCGGAACGCTCGCGGGCCAACACCTTCCTGATCCTCGGCAACCCGGTGACCATGATGTGGATGTCGGTGGTCTCGGGCTACCTGGTACAGCATTTCAGCTGGCGCTGGATGTTTATCATCGAAGGTTTGCCGGCGGTGCTGTGGGCGTTTATCTGGTGGAAGCTGGCGGATGAAAAACCCGCAGACGCCAAATGGCTGAGCGCCCAGCATAAAAAAGACCTGGAAACCGCCCTCGCCGAAGAACAAGTGGGCATCAAGGCGGTAAAGAACTACGCCGAGGCCTTTCGCTCACCCAAGGTGATCATCCTGGCGCTGCAGTTTTTCTGCTGGAGCATTGGCGTGTATGGCTTCGTGCTGTGGCTGCCGTCGATCCTCAAGGCCGGCCTGAAAATGGACATGGTCGAGGCTGGCTGGCTGTCGGCGCTGCCGTACCTGGCGGCGGTGATCGGCATGCTGGCGGTGTCCTGGGGCTCGGACAAACTGCAAAAACGTAAACGTTTTGTGTGGCCACCGTTGCTGATCGCCTCCATCGCGTTTTATGCGTCCTACGTGCTCGGCGCCGAACACTTCTGGTGGTCGTACACCCTGCTGGTGATCGCCGGGGCCTGTATGTACGCGCCTTACGGGCCGTTTTTCGCAATCGTCCCGGAAATCCTCCCGGCCAACGTCGCCGGCGGCGCCATGGCGCTGATCAACAGCATGGGCGCCCTCGGTTCGTTCGGCGGTTCGTACCTGGTGGGCTACCTCAACAGCAGCACCGGATCGCCCGGCGCCTCGTACTTGCTGATGAGTGGTGCGCTGCTGGTGTCGGTGGTGTTGACGATATTTCTCAAGCCCGGCGCCAGTGACCGCGAACGCGCCCCGCTGCAATCCCTTGAATTGAAGGTAAAGACCTGATGAAAAAGTCTGTCGTGCTCTACAAGAAACTCTCTGCACCGCTGATGGCCCGCCTGCATGAACAGGCCGAGGTCACGCTTATTGAATCGCTGGATGAAAGCGGCCTGGCCAAACTGCGTGAAGCCTTGCCGACCGCTCAGGGCTTGCTCGGTGCCAGCTTGCGCCTGGATGCCAAACTGCTGGATCTGGCGCCAAACCTTGAGGCCGTGGCCAGCGTGTCGGTCGGTGTCGACAACTACGACATCGACTACCTGACCGGGCGCGGCATCCTGCTCAGCAATACCCCCGACGTGCTGACCGAAACCACCGCCGATACCGGCTTCGCCCTGATCCTGGCGACCGCCCGGCGAGTGGTGGAGCTGGCCAATATGGTGCGTGCCGGCAACTGGAACCAGAACATCGGCCCGCTGCATTTCGGCAGCGACGTGCATGGCAAGACCCTGGGCATTATCGGCATGGGCCGGATTGGTGAAGCATTGGCCCAGCGTGGGCACTTCGGGTTTGGCATGCCGGTGATCTACCACAGCCACTCGCCAAAACCTGCGGTGGAGGCGCGGTTTGACGCGCAATACCGCAGCCTGCCGGACCTGCTCCGGGAAGCCGATTTTGTGTGCCTGACCTTGCCGCTGACGGCTGAAACCGAAGGTTTGATCGGTGCTGAAGAGTTCGCGTTGATGGGCCCGGAGACGATCTTTATCAACATCTCCCGAGGCAAGGTGGTGGACGAGGCGGCGCTGATCGAGGCGTTGCAACAGCGCACGATTCGTGCGGCGGGGCTGGATGTGTTTGTGCGCGAGCCGCTGCAGCATGACTCGCCGTTGTTGCGTTTGAACAATGTGGTGGCGACGCCGCATATCGGTTCAGCGACTCATGAGACGCGGGAGGCGATGGCCAAGTGTGCGGTGGACAATCTGCTGGCGGCGCTGGCCGGTGAAAAGCCGAAGAACCTGGTGAACCCAGCCGCCTGGAAACACTGATTCCTGAAACACCACAGAAGCCAATGTGGGAGCGGCGGTGCGACGATTCGACTTGCTCGCGAAGGCGGTGTGTCAGCCACCGAATGCATCAACTGACACACCGCTTTCGCGAGCAAGTCGAATCGTCGCACCGCCGCTCCCACATTTTTGATCGTATTTCAGGTCAGATGACGAAGCGCGCCACCATCCCGTTCAAATCCACTGCCAGGCGCGACAGTTCGTGACTGGCGGCTGAGGTCTGGTTGGCACCCGCCGCCGACTGCGTCGCCAGGTCGCGGATGTTCACCAGGTTGCGATCCACTTCGCGGGATACCTGAGCCTGTTCTTCCGAGGCACTGGCGATCACCAGGTTGCGCTCGTTGATCAGGCTGATGGACTGGGTGATCTGCTCCAGGGCCACACCGGCAGCCCGCGCCATTTCCAGGGTGCTTTGGGTGCGCTGGTTGCTCTGCTGCATGGACTGCACCGCTTCACCCGTACCGCTCTGGATGCCGGCGACCATTTTCTCGATTTCCTGGGTCGATTGCGCCGTGCGATGGGCCAGGGCCCGCACTTCGTCCGCCACCACCGCAAAACCACGCCCGGCTTCACCGGCACGCGCCGCTTCAATCGCCGCGTTGAGTGCCAGCAGGTTGGTCTGCTCGGCAATCGCGCGAATCACGTCCAGCACCTTGCCAATGTCACGGCCCTGGGTGGCCAGGCCTTCGATCAGCACCGAGGTGTTTTGCACGTCCTGGGTCATGGTCTGGATCGCGCCGACGGTTTCCACCACTCGGTCGCGCCCTTCCCGCGCAGCCTGGTTGGACTGGCTGGACGCCTCGGAGGTGGACACCGCGTTGCGCGCCACTTCTTCCACGGCGGCCGTCATTTCGTTGACCGCGGTGGCGGCCTGGTCGATTTCGTTGTTTTGCTGTTGCAGGCCCTTGGAGGCTTCTTCGGTGACGGCGCTGAGCTCTTCAGCGGCGGAGGCCAACTGCGTGGCCGAGCCGGCGATGTGCTGGATGGTCTGGCGCAGGTTGTTCTGCATCGCGGCCAAGGCGCCGATCAGGCGGGCCGGTTCGTCCTTGCCGTCGACTTCGATGGGTTTGCTCAGGTTGCCGCCGGCGATGGTTTCAGCAACCTCCAGCGCTTTGCGCAAGGGCGTCACGATACTGCGCGTCAGCAGCCAGGCCAGCAGTACGGTCATCAACGCAGCAATCACGGAGACTGCGATGATGCCAGTGATTGCATCCTGATAACTTTGCCCGGCCTCGGTGTCGGCCTGCTTCGCGTCAGCAGCGTTGATGGCGATCAGTTTATTCAACTGCTCGCCCATCTGGTCGGTGCCATCCTTGATGCGGCTGTTGATCAGGGCGCGCATCTCTTCCACTTTGTTCTGCTGTGAAAAGGCAACCATCTCGGCCTGGGCCTTCAGATAATTGTCGAGCGTGAGGGAGAACGTTTTGTACAGCGCCGCTTCTTCGTTCCCGGCTGGCATGCCTGCATAAGCGGCCTGTGCCGTCTTGACCTTGTCCACCAGCACACCCATGCGGGTTTGAGCCTCCTCCAGAGCCGCCGGCTCACGGTTTACCAGCACACGAAAAGAGAGAATCCGCAGGCGCAGGACGTTTTCGGTCATGGTCGCCAGATACCCGACGCTGGGCAGTTGGTTGGAGCCCATGTCGACCGATGCCTGACGAATCAGGGTCATGCGGTTCGCCGCAAACACCCCAAGAATAACGACAAGCAACGCGATGAAGGCGAAACCGAGAAAAGCTCGAGGTGCGATATTCAGGTTACGAAGGGACATAGGGGGCGCTCTTAGAAGTAGTGGCTGCGAGCATCCCTGCCGCGACACGGTCAGTGGGCGTCAACGCGCCGCTCTGACCGGCTGGCGCCACTGTTGTAATAGGTATGTGGGCCTATAAACGGTATCGGCCGGCTTGAGGATTTAATGGGGGATGTTTCGAAATATTTTTTCACACTTCTGACAACTGGCACTTTCTGGCATCCTGCGCCTCCTTTTTCCTACCCGGGCCCGTATTTTGTCTGACACTCAAACCCCTCGCCCCCGTTATAAATCCGACCTGATCTACGGCCTCGACGACCGTCCGCACTTCAGCGCGGCGATATTTGCCGCCCTGCAGCACGTGCTGGCCAGCTTTGTCGGGATCATCACCCCGACGCTGATCGTCGGCGGCGTGCTGGGCCTGGAAAGCGAAGTGCCGTACCTGGTCAGCATGGCGTTGTTTGTGTCCGGGCTCGGCACCTTTGTGCAGGCCCGCAAGTTCGGCCCGGTGGGTTCGGGCCTGCTGTGCCTGCAAGGCACCAGTTTTTCGTTTATCAGCGTGATCCTCAGTGCCGGCTTCATGGTCAAGGCCCGGGGCGGCGGCACCGATGAGATCCTGTCGACGATCTTCGGCATCTGCTTTTTCGCGGCGTTTATCGAAGTGGTGCTCAGCCAGTTCATCGGCAAGCTGCGCAAGCTGATCACCCCGGTGGTCACCGGCACCATCATTACCTTGATGGGTTTGTCGCTGATCAAGGTGGCCGTCACCGACATGGCCGGCGGTTATGGCGCCAGCGACCTGGGCGCCGCCGGCAACATGGGCCTGGCGGCCCTGGTGCTGCTGACCATCGTGGTGCTCAACCGCTTCAACAACCCGTTCCTGCGCCTGGGTTCGATCGTGATCGGCCTGACCCTGGGTTTTGTGGTGGCCTGGTGGATGGGCCGCGTCGACCTGGGCGCCCTGCCCCAGCTGCCACTGATCAGCGTACCGGTGCCGTTCAAGTACGGTTTTTCGTTCGACTGGGTGGCGTTTATCCCGGTGGCGGTGATCTTCCTGATTTCGCCCCTGGAAGCCGCCGGTGACCTGACCGCCAACTCGATGATCTCGCAACAGCCGGTCAAGGGCCCGCTGTACATCAAGCGCATCAAGTCCGGCCTGCTGGCCGACGGCCTCAACTCGGTGATGGCGGCCACCTTCAACAGCTTGCCGATGGTGACCTTCGCCCAGAACAACGGGGTGATCCAGTTGACCGGCGTGGCCAGCCGTTATGTGGCGTACTTCATTGCCGGGCTGCTGGTGCTGCTGGGGCTGTTCCCGATGATCGGCGCGGTGTTGCAACTGATGCCCAAGCCGGTACTGGGCGGCGCCACGCTGATCATGTTCGGCACCGTGGCCGTGGCCGGGATCAAGATCCTCGCCGAAGCCGGCCTGCACCGGCGCAATGTGCTGATCGTGGCGATCTCCCTGGGCATGGGCCTGGGTGTGGCAGCAGTGCCGGAAGTACTGCGCGAGCTGCCCAAGGCACTGCACAACATCTTCGAGTCGCCAATCACCGTGGGGGCGTTCTGCGCTATCGTGCTGAACATCTTCCTGCCTGAGGAGTTCATAGAACTGGAAGAAGATGAATTTGATCCGGAAGCCTCCACCCTCAAAGTGATGCAGGACCCGGACGTCACGAAATAGGAGAACCCGTTTTATGCGCAAGCTCATGGTTTTGTCACTGCTGCTACTCACCCTGAGCGCGTGCGCGCTGTTTCCCAATCGCGACCCGGTGAACATCAACGTGGTGGGCATCGAGCCGCTGCAGAGCCAGGACCTGGAAGTGCGTTTCGCGGTGAAGCTGCGGATACAAAATCCGAATGAAACCGCGATCGACTACAGCGGCGTGGCCCTGGACCTGGAGGTCAATGGCCGGCCGCTGGCGTCCGGGGTGAGTGACCAGGGTGGCTCGATCCCACGCTTTTCGGAGACGGTGCTGACGGTGCCGGTGAGCGTTTCGGCGTTTTCCGTGTTGCGCCAGACCCTTGGCTTGAGCCAGACCCAGAGTTTGAATAACCTGCCGTACGTGTTGCGCGGGAAACTCGCAGGTGGCCTGTTCGGCACCATGCGCTTTGTGGATCGCGGGACCCTGGACTTTCCCAACACTGCCACTTGGTAACGACATGGATGCGCAACCTACGCTGTATACCGAACGGCTGATCCTGCGGCCGTTGACGCTGGAGGATGCCGAGGGTGTCCAGCAGCAATTTCCGCACTGGGAAGTGGTGCGTTACCTGAATGCCCTGGTGCCCTGGCCGTACCCGGCGGACGGTGCGCGCAGCTATCTGGAGCAGGTTGCATTGCCGGCGATGGCTCGGGGTGAGGAGTGGCATTGGTCGATCCGCCTGAAAAGCGCGCCTGGGGTGTTGATTGGTAATGTCAGCCTGATGGATGAGGTGGACAACAACCGCGGCTTTTGGCTGGCGCCGCAGTGGCAGGGCCAGGGGTTGATGGCCGAGGCCAGTGCGGCGGTGACCGAGTATTGGTTTGAGGTGCTGGAGCGGCCCGTGATGCGCGTGCCCAAAGCGGCGCCGAACGTGGCGTCTCGCAGGATTTCCGAGCGGACGGGGATGCGGTTGGTCAGGACCGATGAGGGGCAGTTTGTCGCTGGGAGTTTGCCCAAGGATATCTGGGAGATTACCCGGGAGGAATGGCTGGGGAGTCGGCGGGGCTGAGGTGGGTTTTGGGTGTATATCCGTTATTTGGGTAACGGCTGATAGGGGTTCCGCTCTTACAGCGGCTCACTTTTGAAGAGCGCAAAAGTAAGCAAAACGCTCTTGCCCCACCACTCGGCACCTCGCTAATGCTCGGTGTGCCCTCACTCCGGCTTTGGACCGTGGGCCGCCGTCATGGGCCATCCCTGGCCCAGGACGGCTAACCCGG